>NZ_JAMYSA010000148.1:0-12592 GCF_040321735.1 Mesorhizobium sp. M0293 | reverse complement strand
ATCCCGCTCAGCCACAAACGACTCAAAGCACGATGGGCCGACCAAGACCTCCTCCGCCTCTTTACTCATATGCGATAGCCCTGCCTCAAGGGGGAGGGATATCCGCGCTACTCGAACACGATGCTCGGCACCGCCGCAGCAGCAGCACCACGCTCTTCGTTGACCCGGTCCCAGACCTTCGAGGCGATGTCGCGGTAGATTTTCGCTTCGGGGCCGTCGGGCTTCGAGACGACAACCGGCGTGCCGGCATCCGAGCTTTCGCGGATGCCCATCTCGAGCGGCACTTCGCCGAGGAAGGTGACGCCGAGACGCTCGGCCTCGCGGCGCGCGCCACCATGGCCGAAGATATCGTAGCGTTTGCCAGTGTCCGGGGCGACGAAATAGCTCATGTTTTCGACGATACCGAGCAGCGGCACGTCGACCTTCTTGAACATGTTGAGACCTTTTCGTGCGTCGATCAAGGCCAGATCCTGCGGCGTCGAGACGATGACGGCGCCGGCCAGCGGCACCTGCTGGGCCATCGTCAGCTGCGCGTCGCCGGTGCCGGGCGGCATGTCGATGACGAGCACGTCGAGCCGGCCCCACTCGACCTCGCGCAGCATCTGCGTCAGCGCCGACATCACCATCGGGCCCCGCCAGATCATCGGCGTCTCCTCATCGACGAGGAAGCCCATCGACATCACCTTCAGGCCGTAATTCTCCATCGGCTTCAAGATTTTGCCGTCGATGGTCTGCGGCCGGCCGTGGATGTTCAGCAGCCGCGGCATGGACGGACCGTAGATGTCGGCGTCAAGTACGCCGACGCGCAGGCCATTGGCCGCCAGGCCAAGCGCGATGTTGACGGCGGTGGTCGACTTGCCGACGCCGCCCTTGCCTGAGGCAACGGCGATGATTGCCTCGATGCCGGGCACGCCGCGCTTGCCCGAGCTATGCGAGGCAGGCGCGTGCGGGGCAGCACGCGGCGCGGCAGCAGCAGGCGGAGCCGGCGGCGCGGGCCTGGATGCGGGGCGCGAGGGAACCGGCGCCTCCATGCCGCCGCCCTTCTTTTCGGCCGTCAGCGCGACGACGGCGCCGGCGACGCCGGGGATCGCCTTGACGACACGCTCGGCGGCGGCGCGCAGCGGCTCCATTTCCTGGGCACGGGCGGCGGGAACGGTAATCGAGAAGAAGACCTTCCCGTCGGCGATGAAAATCTCCGAAACCATGCCGAGGTCGACGATGTTGCCGGTGAAATCCGGCCCGTTGACCGTCTTCAGACGCTCGGTGACGATTTCCTTGGTGACGGACATGGCAGTTTTTCCTTACGCAGCTTGCGCCTGAGATAGTGCAGTTTCCGGACGGAACCAAGCCGTGGAGCAACAGCTGGCTCGGCGTGCCCGGAAAACGACGAAGCCTGTCTGATTGCGTGCTCGAACGCATCGCGGCAAACGGCAGCCAAAGTGGCCGATCATTCCAGCAGGTTGACGGTCGCCAATCAGCCGGTGCGACCTATCTGCATGACCATGAGGAGCACGACAACTAGGGAAGGAGATCATCATGCTCGCAAACTGCAACGCAACAGCCAATCTTGCGGTGAAGGATCTCGCGAAAGCCAAGGCTTTCTATGAGGGAACGCTTGGCCTGAAGCAGGTGCACGATGAGGGCGGTGAACTGATCGTGTATAAAAGCGGCGACACTGCCATCAACGTCTATCATTCCCAATTTGCCGGAACCAACAAGGCGACAGCGGTGACGTGGACGGTTGGCGACGAAATCGGCAATGTCGTCAAGGCGCTGAAGTCGAAGGGCGTCACCTTCGAGCACTATGAGATGCCGGGCCTGACACTGGAGGGCGATATCCATGTCGGCTACGGAATGAAGGTCGCCTGGTTCAAGGATCCAGACGGCAACATCCTGAACCTTGTGGACAGGTAGATTTCTTCACGTCACCTCGCCAGGCCGACCGCGAGGTAGGTGAGCGCCGAAATCATAGCGGTGGCCGGCAAGGTGACGATCCAGGCAATGACGATGTTGCTGGCAATGCCCCAGCGGACCGCCGAGACACGACGGGCGGCGCCGACGCCGATGATGGCGCCGGTGATGGTGTGCGTGGTCGAAACGGGAACGCCGAGCCAGGTCGCGGCAAACAGGGTGATGGCGCCACCGGTTTCGGCGCAAAAGCCCTGCATCGGGTTCAGCCGGGTGATCTTGGAGCCCATGGTGTGGACGATGCGCCACCCGCCGAACAGGGTGCCTAGCGCCAGTGCCGACTGGCAGGTGAGAACGACCCACAGCGGCACATAGAAAGTCGCGCCGAGCATGCCTTGCGAATAGAGCAGCACGGCGATGATGCCCATGGTCTTCTGGGCGTCGTTGCCGCCATGCCCGAGCGAATAGAGCGAGGCGGAAAAGAACTGCAGGACGCGGAAGGTGCTGTCGACCGCAAACGGCGACTGGCGCACGAAGAGCCAGGAAACGGTCAGGATCAGGACGAGCGCCAAGACAAAACCGGTTGCCGGCGACACAACGATAGCAGCGACAGTCTTGCCGAGTCCCGTCCAGACGATGGCACCGAGCCCGGCTTTTGCAACCCCGGCACCGACCAGACCGCCGATCAACGCATGCGAGCTGCTCGAAGGGATGCCGGCGATCCAGGTGACGATGTTCCAGACGATGGCGCCGACGAGCGCGGCGAAGATGACCGCCGGCGTGACGATGCTGACGTCGACGATACCCTTGCCCACTGTCTCGGCGACGTGGAGGCCGAAGAACATGAAGGCGATGAAATTGAAGAATGCCGCCCACAACACCGCATATTGCGGTCTCAGCACGCGGGTGGAGACGATGGTGGCGATGGAGTTGGCCGCGTCGTGCAGGCCGTTGAGAAAATCGAAGAATAGCGCGACGGCGACGAGGCCGGCGAGAACGGGAAAGGCGATGGTGGCTTCCATTACCTATACATTCTCGATGACGATGCCGCTGATCTCGTTGGCGACGTCCTCGAAGCGGTCGACCACCTTTTCCAGCTGGCCATAGATTTCGCTGCCGATCAGGTAGGCCATCGGGTCGCTGCGGCCATGTCGCTTGAACAGGTCCTTCAGCCCTTGTTCGTGCAGATCGTCGGCACGGCCTTCCGCACGCATGACCTCTTCGGCGATGGCGTTGAGGCGCACCGTGTGCGCTCCGACTTTGCTGAGCAGCGGGATCGCCTCGGCGACAAGGTTGGCGGCAATGACGATGACGCCGCCCATTTCCTGCATCAGCGGGTCGAATTCCTTCTTTTCGAAGAGCTTCACCGTCTTGACGGTCTTGTGCATCATGTCGATGGCGTCATCCATCGACTGGATCAGGTCCTTGATGTCGCCGCGATCGAAAGGCGTGATGAAGGAGCGCCGCACCGCCAGCAGGACTTCTGCGGTGATATGATCGGCCTCGTCTTCGAGATCGATGATTTTCTGTCCCCAGCGGTCGATGTCCTTGCCCTGGAGAAGCTGCTCCAGCGCCTCGGCGCCGCCGACCACGGTGCGGGAATGTCGTTCGAACAGCTCGAAGAAACGATCTTCGCGCGGCAAAAGCTTGCGGAACCAGCCCAGCATGGTCGATCTCCCAGGTTTCATCCACATAGCGCCCCATTCAGCCTTGGGAAACAGGTAGCCGGCTTAAAGATGTGGATGCAGGCCAATAGCGCATGGTGCTTGCGGTGAAGCGCAATTTCCTCGACCTTGCGCCGAACGACCGGAAAGATCGCATGATCGACAAGCTGGAATTCTTCATCGCATTGGCCAGGGAAGAGCATTTCGGCCGGGCAGCGGAGCTATGCGGCGTCACCCAACCGACGCTTTCGGCCGGGATCAAGCAGCTGGAGGGCCAGCTTGGCGTCATGCTGGTTCTGCGCGGCTCACGCTTCCAGGGGCTGACGCCGGAGGGCAAACAGGTGCTCGTGTGGGCGCGCCGCATCGTCGGCGACACCCGCTCCATGCGCGAGGAAATGCGCGCGGCGCGCCACGGACTTTCCGGACGCATCCGCATCGCGGCCATTCCGACCGCATTGGCCATGGTGGCACGGCTGACGACACCGTTTCGGGCAAAACACCCTGGCGTCACCTTCTCGGTGCTGTCGCGCACGTCGATCGAGGTGCTGTCGCTGCTCGGCAATTTCGACATCGACGCCGGCATCACTTATCTCGACAACGAGCCGCTCGGGCGGGTGACCAGCGTGCCGCTCTATGACGAGCGCTATCAACTGATCACCGCGATGGGAAACCCCTATTCCGACCGCGACAAAGTGACATGGGCGGAACTCTCGAGCCTGCCGCTCTGCCTGTTGACGCCGGACATGCAGAACCGCCGCATCATCGACCAGCATCTGGCCGAGGCCGGCGTGCAGGTGCGGCCGACGCTGGAATCCAATTCGATGATCGTGCTGTTTTCGCACATCCGCACCGGCAAATGGTCGTCGATCATGCCACTCAACCTCGCGGAAACATTCGGTTTTTCCGAGCCGATACGAGCCATTCCGATCGTCGAACCCGACGCCAGCCATACGGTCGGCCTGGTCGCGACACCGCGCGAACCGCACACGCCGCTGGTCTCGGCGCTGCTGGACGAGGCAATGGCGCTGGCGGACGATTTCCACGCCCATCGCTGAGCTAAAAATGGGAACCGATGAGGCTCGATAGAAGATTTCTATCGATCGACGAAACAGCTTTATTGATGTCGCGGGTTTCCTCTGATTTTGTAAAGACTTAGCGATAAAAAGCTATCGACCAGGGAGGGCGCTGCATGACGATGCAGCCTGCAAGTACCGAGATCACATCGCGCACGGCCGCGATCATCCACGAGCTGAAAGGGCTTGAAGGCCCGCTGCTGCCGATCCTTCACGGCATCCAGGAAGAGTTCGGCCATGTGCCGCACGACGCGCTGCCTGTCATCGCCGAGGCGTTGAACATTTCAAGGGCCGAGGTGCACGGCGTCGTCACCTTCTACCATGATTACCGCAGCCATCCGGCGGGCCGGCATGTGCTGAAGCTCTGTCAGGCGGAATCCTGCCAGTCGATGGGTTCGGACGCCGTCGCCGCCAAATTGAAGCAGTTGCTGGGCATCGGCTTCCATGAGACGGCCCGCGACGGTTCGGTGACGCTGGAGCCGGTCTATTGTCTCGGCCTGTGCGCCTGTTCGCCCGCCGCAATGCTCGATGGCCAGGTGATCGGGCGGCTCGATGATGAAAAGCTCGACGAGATCGTTGCCGAGGTGCGCTCATGATCCCGCGTATCTACATTCCCGGCGATTCCGGCGCACTGGCGCTTGGCGCCGAAAAGGTCGCCAAGGCGATCGCAAGTGAACTCGCCGCGCGCGGCATCGAGGCCAAGATCGTGCGCAACGGTTCGCGCGGCGCCTATTTCCTCGAACCGATGGTCGAAGTTGCGACAGCCAACGGCCGTGTCGCCTACGGGCCGGTCAAACCGTCCGACGTCAAAAGCCTGTTCGACAGCGGCTTCCTCACCGGCGGCCATCATAAGCGCTGGCTGGGCGCGCCGGACAAGATCCCATTCCTGGCCAAGCAGACGCGGCTGACCTTCGCGCGCTGCGGCGTCACGGATCCGCTGTCGCTCGAATCCTACAAGAAACATGGCGGGTTGAACGGACTGGCGAACGCGCTGGGACTGACGCCCGCCGCCATTGTCGCCCAGGTGACCGAATCCGGGCTGCGCGGGCGCGGTGGTGCGGGCTTCCCGACAGGGATCAAGTGGAAGACGGTGCTCGATACCGTAGGCGACCGCAAATACATCGTCTGCAACGCCGACGAAGGCGACTCGGGCACCTTCGCCGACCGCATGATCATGGAGGGGGATCCCTTCGTGCTGATCGAAGGCATGACGATAGCCGGTATAGCCACAGGGGCGACCAAAGGCTTTGTCTATGTCCGCTCGGAATATCCGCATGCGGTGGCGGTGATGAACAAGGCCGTCGAGATCGCCCGCAAGGCCGGCGTCCTTGGCGCCAGCGTGCTGGGCTCACCCAACGCTTTCGACATGGAGATCCGGGTCGGCGCGGGCGCCTATGTCTGCGGCGAGGAGACGGCGCTGCTCGACTCGCTTGAAGGCAAGCGCGGCATGGTCCGGGCAAAGCCGCCGCTGCCGGCTCACAAGGGGTTGTTCGGCAAGCCGACGGTGATCAACAACGTCATCTCGCTGGCCTCGGTGCCCGTCATCATGGACAAGGGCGCGGCCTTCTACAAGGATTTCGGTATGGGCCGCTCGCGCGGCACGATCCCGATCCAGATCGCCGGCAACGTCAAATACGCAGGGCTGTTCGAAGCCGCTTTCGGCATGACGCTGGGCGAGATCGTCGATGAGATCGGCGGCGGCACGGCGACGGGGCGTGCCGTCAAGGCGGTGCAGGTCGGCGGCCCGCTCGGCGCCTATTTCCCGCGCGCGCTGTTCGACACGCCATTCGACTATGAAGCCTTCGCGGCCAAGGACGGGCTGATCGGCCATGCCGGCATCGTGGTGTTCGACGACACCGCCGACATGCTGAAACAGGCGCGCTTCGCCATGGAGTTCTGCGCCATCGAAAGTTGCGGCAAGTGCACGCCCTGCCGTATCGGCTCGACGCGTGGTGTCGAGACCATCGACAGAATAGCCGCGGGCATCGAGCCGGAGAAGAACCTCGCTCTGGTCACCGACCTCTGCAACACGATGAAATTCGGCTCGCTCTGCGCGCTGGGCGGCTTCACACCCTACCCTGTCATGAGCTCGATCACCCATTTCCCCGACGACTTCAAGCCCGCGCCCGTGCGCGTGGCTGCTGAATAGGAGCTGGCAGATGAACATCAAGGCCGACTTCCCATCCCTCGTCGAAGAGATCGACTACGGAACCCCGCAATCGAAGGCACAGAAGCAGGTCACGCTGAACGTCGACGGGCGCAGCATCACCGTCCCCGAAGGCACCTCGATCATGCGTGCCGCGATGGAGGGCGGGGTCGAGATCCCGAAGCTTTGCGCCACCGACATGCTGGACTCCTTCGGTTCGTGCCGTGTCTGCCTTGTCGAGATCGAAGGGCGCGGCGGCACGCCCGCCTCCTGCACGACACCTGTCGGCGAAGGCATGGTGGTGCGCACGCAGTCCGAGCGGCTCGACGCCATTCGCCGCGGCGTCATGGAACTCTACGTCTCCGACCATCCGACCGGCTGGAACGAAAAGGCCGGAACCGGCGCCAGCGAGTTCGATGCGGTGGCGAAGTCTATCGGCTTGACCGAAAACCGCTACGGCATCGAGGGCCGCAACCACGTCAAGCCGGAAAACGGCGTGGCGCCCGGCCATGGTTCGCTGGCGGTCGACTACATCGCCCGCGACGAATCCAATCCCTATTTCACCTATGATGCCTCGCAATGCATCGTCTGCTCGCGCTGCGTGCGGGCCTGCGAAGAGGTCCAGGGCACCTTCGCGCTGACCATCGAGGGACGCGGTTTCGAATCCCGGGTTTCGGCGGGAATGCACGAGGCGTTCATCGATTCGGAATGCGTGTCCTGCGGCGCCTGCGTGCAGGCTTGTCCGACCGATGCGCTGCGCGAGAAAACGGTCCTTGCCAAGGGCCTGCCGGAGCGTTCGGCCGTCACCACCTGCGCTTATTGCGGCGTCGGCTGCTCGTTCAAGGCCGAAGTGAAGGGTGACGAGGTCATTCGCATGATGCCCTACAAGGAGGGCAAGGCGAACCATGGCCATTCCTGCGTGAAGGGCCGTTTCGCCTATGGCTACGCCACCCACAAGGACCGCATCCTGTCGCCGATGATCCGGGAAAAGATCACCGATCCCTGGCGCGAGGTAAGCTGGGAAGAGGCGATCGCCCACACGGCCAAGGAATTCCGCCGCATCCAGTACCAGTATGGACGCACCGCGATCGGCGGCATCACCTCGTCGCGCTGCACCAATGAGGAAACCTACCTCGTCCAGAAGATGGTGCGGCAGGGCTTCCGCAACAACAATGTCGACACCTGCGCACGCGTCTGCCACTCGCCGACGGGCTACGGGCTCGGCCAGACCTATGGCACCTCGGCCGGCACGCAGGATTTCGACTCCGTCGACTACACCGACGTCGCCGTCGTCATCGGCGCCAATCCCGCCTCGGCCCATCCGGTGTTCGCCTCGCGGCTTAAGAAGCGGCTGCGCCAGGGCGCCAAGCTGATCGTGCTCGATCCGCGTCGCACCGAGATGGTCAAGTCGGCGCATGTTGAAGCGGATTATCACCTGCCGCTTAAGCCCGGCACCAATGTGGCTGTGCTGACGGCGCTGGCGCATGTGATCGTCACCGAAGATCTTTTCAACGAAGCCTTCATCCGCGAACGCTGCGACTGGACGGAGTTCCAGGATTGGGCATCGTTCGTCGCCTTGCCGGAAAACAGCCCCGAAACCGTCGGCAAATTGTCCGGCGTCGATCCCGAGCTGATCCGGGGTGCTGCGCGGCTATACGCCACCGGCGGCAACGGCGCGATCTATTATGGCCTGGGCGTGACGGAACACAGCCAGGGTTCGACCACGGTGATGGCGATCGCCAATCTCGCCATGGCCACAGGCAATATCGGCCGGCCCGGCGTCGGCGTGAACCCGCTGCGTGGCCAGAACAATGTGCAGGGCTCGTGCGACATGGGCTCCTTCCCGCACGAACTTCCCGGCTATCGCCACATCTCCGGCGAAGCCGTGCGCGACATCTATGAGACCCTGTGGGGCGTGAAGCTGGACGACGAACCCGGCCTGCGCATCCCCAACATGCTGGATGCGGCCGTCGACGGCAGCTTCAAGGGCATCTACATCCAGGGCGAGGACATTCTGCAATCCGATCCCGACACCAAGCACGTCGCCGCCGGCCTTGCAGCGATGGAATGCGTCGTCGTGCACGACCTCTTCCTCAACGAGACGGCGAACTACGCGCATGTCTTCCTGCCGGGCTCGACCTTCCTGGAGAAAGACGGCACCTTCACCAACGCAGAGCGGCGCATCAACATGGTGCGCAAGGTTCTGGAGCCGAAGGCGCGCTACGCCGATTGGGAGGCGACGCAGGAGCTTGCCCGCGCGATCGGGCTGGACTGGAACTATCAGCATCCTTCCGAGATCATGGCCGAGATCGCGATGACGACACCGAGCTTCGCCGGCGTCTCATTCGAGCTGCTCGACCGTGTCGGATCCGTGCAATGGCCCTGCAACGAGAAGGCGCCGCTCGGCACCCCGATCATGCATATCGATGCGTTCGTGCGCGGCAAGGGCAAGTTCATCCGCACCGAATATGTGGCGACCGACGAGAGGACAGGGCCGCGTTTCCCGCTGCTGCTCACCACCGGCCGCATCCTGTCGCAGTACAATGTCGGCGCGCAGACCAGGCGCACCGAAAACGTCATGTGGCACTCGGAGGACCGGCTGGAGATTCACCCGCACGATGCCGAGAACCGCGGACTGCGCGACGGCGACTGGGTCCGGCTGACCAGCCGCTCGGGCGAGACGACGCTGCGCGCGATGATCACCGACCGGGTGTCGCCAGGCGTCGTCTACACGACGTTCCATCATCCGGACACGCAGGCCAACGTCATCACGACCGACTTCTCCGACTGGGCGACCAACTGTCCGGAATACAAGGTGACGGCGGTGCAGGTCGGCGCCTCCAACGGACCGTCCGAATGGCAGCGCGACTATAACGAGCAGGCCGAGCAGAGCCGCCGGATCGCGAAGCTGGAAGCGGCGGAGTAGTCTTGAGCGCGCGCCGCAAAGCCACGACGCAGGTATCGCGGCTGGCGCGCCGCGCCAGCGGCACCGCGGCGGCCAACCGCATGGTGCCGGAGGAGACGCCGGTGGCGTTCTCCTTTGCCGGTACGACGCATGCGGTGATGATGGCAAGCCCGGCCGATTTCGAGGATTTCGCGCTCGGCTTCTCCCTGACCGAAGGCATCATCGCCTTGCCGGAGGAGATCGAAGCCATCGAGGTCGAGGACCATGGTGCCGGCATCGACATCCAGATTCGGCTGAAGGACACCGCCAACACGCGTTTCGAGGCGCGACGGCGGAGGCTCGCCGGCCCGGTCGGCTGCGGGCTCTGCGGTATCGAATCGATCGAGGAAGCGATGCGCTCGGTCGACTCAGTCGGTGCGTCAAAGCTTACGCTTGATGCCGATGACATCGTCGCCTCGGTCAAGCTCCTGTCGAAGGTGCAGCCGCTTCACACCGAGACCGGGGCCGTCCACGCCGCCGGTTTCTATGTGCCTGATAAGGGCATCGTCATGGCGCGCGAAGATGTCGGCCGTCACAATGCACTGGACAAGCTGGCCGGTGCGCTGGCCAGGGCCGGCATCGATGGTGCGTCCGGTGCTGTCGTGGTGACGTCGCGGGTTTCGGTCGAAATGGTGCAGAAGACGGCTTCTATCGGCTCGGCCTTCATCATCGCCGTCTCAGCCCCAACCGCGCTTGCCATCCGCACGGCGCAAGGGGCTGGCATGACGCTGGTGGCGCTGGTTCGCGGCGACGATTTTGATATTTTCACCCACCCCGACCGGGTGGTTTGCGGAGTTGCCAAGCATGTCGCATGACGAAGAACACATCATGAGCACCAGCGAGAAACTGGTGCGCATGGCAAACCAGATCGCCGATTTTTTCCACTCCAAGCCGCGCGAGGAAGGCATTGCCGGCGTCGCCGAGCACATCAACAAGTTCTGGGAGCCGAGGATGCGGCTGCAGTTGTTCCAAATGCTGGACTCCGGCACCGGGAACTTCAACGAGCTGGTGGTGGCCGCCTCCGCCAGGATCAGACGACCGATCACACCGGCGGAGGCCGACCTCAAACTCGGGCTCAAGCCCTCCCCTGCCGACGTCGCCGCCTCGCAAGAATAGTCGCCTAGCCGCGCCGGCTTATATTCGTATCCGCTAAAGTTTAAGCTGCCGCAGTCGGTGCTGTTCTGCTATGGTCGACGATCAGAAATCGTCAGGCCGGGCGGAAAACCTCGTGAGGCCGATCGAGACCCGATACGCCCATAGCGGCGATGTGCGGATCGCCTATCAGGTGGTCGGGCAGGGGTCGTTCGATCTTGTCTTCGTGCCGGGCTTTATTTCCAATCTCGACCTGCGCATCGAGGCGACGCTCGGCTCGGTGCCGGACATGTTCAAGACGCTGCCGGATGTTGCCGTCGCCGGCGCCTGGCCGGAAATCAAGGGCGTGCAGCTCAACCCAAAGACCGCGCTTGACGGCAAGACCAAGGAACTTTTGGGCCTCGCCGTCGCGGCGCAGATCCCATGCCAGTACTGCATCTATTTCCACACCGAGGCGGCCAAGCTCAACGGCGCCATCGACGAGGAGATCAAGGAGGCGGTGGCGATGGCCGCGATCGTGCGCCACTGGTCGACGATGCTCAACGGCAGCCAGGTCGATCTGACGACCTTCAAGAAGCAGGCGGACGACGTGTTCGCGGCCGTCAAGGCCAAGTCGCAGTGAAGAAATCCCTGCCCGGTGACGAGCGCTGGGCAGCACTTCGATCATCAACCGCCCGGTCGGAAGACGGGCCAATGGAGGATGAAATTATGACCAAGACCCAAACAGTGGATGGCGCGGCGATCAAGAAGGCGATCGAAGGCCGTGACGGCAAGATGCTGTCGAGCTTCTATGCCGATGACGCTCTCGTGCGGGTGATCGACCGCAACAACCCGCCGAGCAAGCCGCGCGAGATCCGCGGGCGCGCTGCGATCACCACATTCTGGGACGACATCTGCAGCCGGGCGATGACCCACAAGGTCGACACCACCATCGCCGACGGCGACAGCCTCGCCTTCACCCAGGCCTGCGCCTATCCGGACGGCACCAAGGTGTTCTGCGCGGCGATGCTGGAGCTGAAGAACGGGCGGATCGCACGGCAGACCGTCGTGCAAGCCTGGGACGAGTAGGTCAACCACAGAGCCGTCCATCCCGATCGAATCGGGATGAGGCTCTGTTTTTAGTGCTGGAGCATGATCTTTCCGAAAGCCGGATACCACTTTTCGGGATCATGCTCTGTTTCAGTGCTGGAGCATGATCTTTTCCGAAAACCGGATTCCACTTTTCGGGATCATGCTCTGGCCACAACCCTGGAGGAGAAGAAGACAATGTTCAGCGCCAGATGGCAGATCGATGCCAAGTTCGGGCACAAGCAGACCGTGCTCGACCTGTTGAAGAAATGGGAACACGAGATCGGCTCGCAGGTCGGTATCGACGAACTGGAATTCCAGATCATGACCGGTTCGATCGGCGCGCGGGAAGCCACGGTCGAATCGCATCACCAGGTCGAAAGCCTGGCCCAGTTGGAGGCGTTCTTCGCCAAGATCGGCAAGATCGATGCGCATGCCAAATGGGGCAAGGAGATGGAGCCCTATGTCGTGTCGGGCACCAGCCTGTGGAACATCTATCGCATCGTCGAATAGCGACTCTTCTCCCCGTTAACGGAGATGAGGGGCGGAGCCAGCTTTGCAAGGGAAGCGCTGCCCCTCATCCGACCCTTCGGGCCACCTTCTCCCGTGAACGGCAGGGCTGTCCGGGGAAAGTTTTGAGTGAATCGAAATGCCGCATGTGCATGCCCCGCAAAACGGGGTTTGTCCGTCTTCTCTC
>NZ_JAMYSA010000147.1:0-12862 GCF_040321735.1 Mesorhizobium sp. M0293 | reverse complement strand
ATTTCCGCCGCTGCTATTACCGCCGCTGTTGCCGCCACCGGAATTGCCGCCACCACCGCCGTTTCCACCACCGCCGCCGTTGCCGCCGCCGCCGCCTCCACCACCGCTGCCGCCTGCAACGGCGGTGGCGGCATGGATCCCGGGAATGGAATCTTGGAGGGCAATTTGATAGGGGGCAATGATCAACGCCAGCGCAGCCGCGGATCTGAGCGCCAGCCAGCAACAACGGGTCGTGACCGATCTTTGCATCCTGATCTCCGTCGATTGAGTCCGGCGTGCCCACCCTCAACGTTACAGTTGCAACCAACATCGCCGAAAGACGTGGTGCCCGGAAGCGACCTCCGACCGTTGCGGTTGTCCCCTAGGACCTTTGCAAGCGCAAGGTTGGACTAAAGTCCTATTCGTATGCTATATTAGCTTCGTATGAACGGCGCCGCGACCGCCATCGCCGACGGGAGACTGGCTTTCCCGATGTCTGGGCGGCGGCAGACGCCGAACATCAAGGTCACCTCCGCCGGGGGCGGCGGAGGTGACTGCGAGGTTGGCCGTTGCTTCTGGCCTTGCCTCACAATGCCTCGAGGCGACTGAAATCGTCCGCCGTCGCCGGACGTTCGACGATCGTGCGGCCGAGAGCATCCTTCATCTCGAAACGGCCGTTCTCGATCTCTTCCCTGATGCCGTCGGGATGCTCGACCTCGATCTTGTTGCCGTCCACTTCGACCTTGTCGCCGGTGGCCGCATTGACATGACGGCCAGTTCCGCCATTGCCGGATCCGGAATTGTCGGTTCCGCCGTGAGCGTTACCGCCGCCATTGTTACCACCACCGGCCCCGGAATTGCCGCTGTTTCCACCGTTTCCACCACTTCCGCCACTATTTCCGCCATCCTTGGCGTGCGCGGCTGCGGCAACGATGCCGGGAGCGGAGCCGTGGAAGGCGAGTTGACAGGGAGCGATGGCCAGCGCCAATGCCGATGTCGCTCTCAGAGCCAGCCAGCGATAGCGGGTGGGGATCGATCCACGCATCTCGGTCCTCCTTTTCATCAGGCCGACGCCGGCGTTGGCAAACCGCCGATCATTGCCGACATAGCTGCCTTGGCATAAGGGGCCCGCGACCGATGCCGCGCCAACAGGGACCTTTGCGTGGCCGATCAGGGACCTTGGTCCCCCCGCGTTGCGCCATTGCGAAAGGGTCGGCTGCCTAGATCGTGGAATGCGATTGAAAGCGGTTTGAGATGTCACGAAAATGTGATCGACCGGATATAAGGGGTTAAACAGGCAACACGCTCCAGCCATCCCCCGAAGCCAGAGGCAAAGCCCAATGACCGAACTTCGCTCCCCCGACGCCCGATTCCGCACCAGCCTGCTCGAGGAAAACGACGGCCCGGCCACCAACCCCACCGACAACCGCACCATGGGCGAGATCATCGCCACGAGGTTCTCGCGCCGTGGCTTCCTCAAGGGCTCGCTTGCCGTCTCGGCCATCGCCGCCACCGTCAGCCCGCTGGCGCTGGTCAGCGCCGACGAAGCGCGGGCAGCGGAAGGCTCTGCCTTCGCGTTCGACGAACTGGAGGCAGGCATCGACGACAAGCACCATGTCGCACCCGGCTACGACGCCGATGTGCTGTTGCGCTGGGGCGATCCGCTGTTTGCCGATTCACCGGAGTTCGACCCGACGAAACAGTCGGCGCCGACGCAGGCGAAACAATTCGGCTACAACAACGACTATGTCGGCTATCTCCCGATCGACGGTTCGGCCGAACACGGCTTGCTGGTCGTCAACCACGAATACACCAACCCGCATCTGATGTTCCCGGGCATCGTCAGGATCGTCGACAAGGACGGCAAGAAGTCGGCCGAGGTCGCACCGCTCTCTAAGGAGCAGGTCGATGTCGAGATGGCAGCCCACGGCGGCACCATCGTCGAGATCCGCAAGGTCTCGGGCAAATGGCAGGTGGTGCGCGACGGCAAGCTCAACCGCCGCATCACCTCCAACACCGAAATGGCGCTGTCCGGTCCGGTCGCCGGCCACGACCGCGTCAAGACCAATGCCGACCCGTCCGGCACCAGGGTGTTCGGCACGTTCAACAACTGCGCCGGCGGTGTCACCCCCTGGGGCACTTACGTGATGGCCGAGGAGAACATCCACGGCTATTTCTCCGGCGACCTGCCGGAGGGCCACAAGGAGGCCGCCAACTACAAACGCCTGGGCATTCCCGAAGGCGCCTATGAGTGGGCCGCACATTACGACCGTTTCGACCTTGCCAAGGAGCCCAACGAGGCCAATCGCTTCGGCTGGATCGTCGAGGTCGATGTCAACGACCCGACCTCGACGCCGAGGAAGCGCACCGCCATGGGCCGCTTCAAGCACGAGGGCGCCGAATCGATCGTCGCCAAAGATGGCCGCGTCGTCTTCTATCTCGGCGACGACGAGCGCTTCGACTATGTCTACAAATTCGTCACCAAGGGTACGTTCAATCCGAACGACCATGCCGCCAACAAGGATCTGCTCGACGACGGCACCCTGCATGTCGCCAAGTTCGCCGAGGACGGTTCGGTCGAATGGCTGCCGATCGTCTTTGGCCAGGCGCCGCTGACGACCGAAAACGGCTTTGCCAGCCAGGCCGACGTGCTGATCGAGACACGGCGCGCCGCCGACCTGCTCGGCGCCACCAAGATGGACCGCCCCGAAGACATCCAGCCCAATGGTGTCAACGGCAAGGTCTACGTCATGCTGACCAACAATTCGAAGCGCAAGGCCGACCAGGTCGATGCCGCCAACCCACGCGCTGAAAACGCCTTCGGCCACATCATCGAGATATCGGAGGACGGCGGCGATTTCACTGCCACCAAGGGCAAGTGGGAAGTGCTTTTGAAATGCGGCGATCCCTCGGTGGCCGATGTCGGCGCCACCTTTTCGACGGCAACGACGGCCAATGGCTGGTTCGGCATGCCCGACAATTGCGCGGTCGATTCGGCTGGGCGCCTATGGGTGGCCACCGACGGCCAGGGCCCGAAAGCCACCGGCCGCACCGACGGCCTGTGGGCGGTGGACACCGAAGGCTCGGCGCGGGCGACCTCGAAACTGTTCTTCCGCGTGCCGATCGGCGCCGAAATGTGCGGTCCGCTGTTTGCGCCCGACGACCAGACCGCCTTTGTCGCCGTCCAGCATCCGGGCGACGGCGGCGAGGACTGGGAGCCGTTCGGCCGCCCGTCCTACTATGAGGACCTGTCGACACGCTGGCCCGACTTCAAGCCCGACATGCCGGTGCGGCCGTCGGTGGTTGCCATCACCAAACAGGGCGGCGGCAAGATCGCGGTCTGATCGCTTCTCGACGTTGGTAGAGCCGTACACGGACGGCGGAGCAGAATTCTGCACCGCCGTAACGCTTGGCTTGAAAGTCGCGGCATGGATCTGGGGTCTGCGCTGCATCGCTGCGCTCCTTGCTCCGCCCGTGGATAACGAAGCGACGGCTGAAATCATTCAAGCCTCGGGCCTCGATTCGAAATCAGCGTGCGGCGCCGGATGAGGAGCCAGCGATCCGCTTGGCGATCGCCTTGGCCAGGATGCCGGCATTGGCGAAACAGCCGCGAATGCTTGGCCGCATGCCGGTGAACCACAGGCCGGGCAGCTTCGGATCGGCTTGCCCGCCGTTGAAGAGCGGAACGCCCTTGCCGTCGAGCACGCCGAGCTTGCCGACCATGGGCTCGAGCCCGGTGCGGTAGCCTGTCGCGGCAATGACGATGTCGGGATGGATCAGGCTGCCATTGGCCAGGATCACGCCGTCGCGGGTGAATTCCCGTATCGCCGGCACCACGGTGATCTTGCCCGACTTGATGGCGTGGACGGCGCCATCGTCGGCGGCGATCGCGGTGTAGTCCGAGGTCAGCCGGCTGGCGCCGCCCGAGGGCGCCGGCGGCAGGCCGAATTTGGTCAGGTCGCCGAAGACCAGGCGCTGCGTTGCCGCCATCACCGCATCGGCGATCCGCAACGGCAAGCGCGCCATGAGCGGCGAAAGCTTATGCACGGCGATCTTGCTGATCCGCTTGGGCAGCAAAGCGGGGCCGTTGCGGGCCGACAGCCAGATGGCTGCCGTGTTGACGCCGGCCAGATGATTGAGCGCGTCGAAACCCGAATTGCCGGCGCCCACGACCAGCACTTTTTGGCCCGCATAGCCCTGCGCGTCGCCGAAATCCGCCGAATGGATGATGCGGCCGGCGAAACCTTTCATGCCTTTCCATTCGGGGATGAACGGCTGCCTGTCGCGACCGGTGGCGATGACGACATTGCGGGCCAGGCGCAGTCCGGCGCTGGTCGTCAGCGCCCAATGGTCGCCCTTGAAGGCTATCTCTTCGACAGCGACGCCAAACTGAACCGGCAGCCGGTTCTCCTCCCTGAAATCATTCATATGGCGGATGACGACCATCTTTTGCGGAAAGGCAGGCGTGCCCGGGGGATAGGCAAGGCCAGGCAGCGAAGAAAGATCGCGGTGGGTGTTGAGATGCAACTGCTGATGCCGCCGGTGCCAGGGCTCGGCCAGCCGGCTTTCCTTTTCCAGGATGGCCGTCGGTACGCCGGCGTTCATCAAGGCATGCGCCGCGGCCAGTCCGGCAACACCGGCGCCGACGACGATTGCCGGCTCGACTGTTATCGGCAGGTCCGCAACCGATCTGATCGTCGTATCAGCCATTCACTCTCGAATCCCATTCGACCATTTCAATAGGCTCGCAGGGCGCTGTAACCGTTTGATCCCGCGCAGGATCCATACAGCAAACCGCCACCGATTTTCGAGCCATACGATTTTCGAGCCACACGCCGAACCGTGGTTGCGCTGTATATGGCATATGCGCGATATCAGCGGTAATCAGGTCGCGGCAATGTGATTGATTCGAGGCTCGGGGGCTGGCGGGTCTCTGTTATCCCCCACGTGTGTGCCCGGAGCCGAGTTCGGTTTTCGAGGTCATGCGCAGAATCAAAGTGTTACAGCACCTTTGCGCGTCTTGAACGCGCGGCGCTGTGGCGGCACGCGGAATCTCGACCATGCCCTCCTTGCGGATCTATTTCGACAAAATCCTTGAGGGCGCCGCGCCCAAGGTGGCGCGGCGGGAGCTGACGCATGTCGAGCGCCTGGCGCTGGTTCGCCGCCACGGCGACTTCTCCCTTGCCTATTCCAGCGCCGTGCAAAACAAGCTTTCCTATTTCGGCGACGCCGACGGCTACATCGCCTTCGGCACCAAGATGAAGCATCATTTCGCGCTCGGCGATCCGGTGGCAGCTCCAATGCTGCGGCCCGATTACATCAGACGCTTCGTCGAGGCCGCCGGCAGCCCGTGGTTCGTGCAGATCGGCGAGGAGACCGCACGCGTGCTGGCCGGGCTCGGCTACAAGGTCAATCGGCTCGGCATCGATACCCGCCTCACCCTGCCCGACCATGATTTTTCCGGAAAGCGCAACGAGACCGTGCGCTACTCCGAGCGCTGGCTGCTGAAGAAGGGCTTTTCGTTCGAAGAGGACAGGCGCACGATCCACCTCGACGAGATCGCACGGCTTTCCCAAAACTGGCGCAGCGACCGCATCGTCAAGCGCTGGGAGATGGGCTTTCTCAACCGCCCGTTCGCCGACCATCTCGGCATCGACATGCGTCGTTTCGTGCTGCATGGGCCGGATGGCGAGTTGGTGGCCTTGCTCGACTTCGACCCGTTGTATCGCGACGGCAAGGTCATCGGCTACACCACCGCCTTCAAGCGCAAGCACATCGATGCCTCGCCACATGCCGAGATCGGCCTGACCAAGTTCGCCGTCGACCGTTTTCGCGAAGAGGGCATCTCGGTGGTCAGGCTCGGCCTGTCGCCGCTCGTCGACATCGGCCCGAGCGGATTTGCCGAGAGCGACTTCTGGCGCAACACTTTTCAGCGCGCCTACGATTCGCCATGGGTCAACCGGCGCAGGTTCAACCTGCAGGGCCAGGCGGCGTTCAAGCGCCGCTTCCACGGTGTCGAGGAGTCAGTCTACATCGCCTTCCGCGAGGGGACCTATGTCGAGATGCTGGGGTTGCTGCGGCTGGTCAAGGCCATCTAGGTCTGGCCGTGGCTCAGGGTATTTTCGTCGCTCAGTTCCTGAGCCGATAACCGGTCCTGAAGATCCAGGCGACGATCGCTATGCACGCCAGCAGGAAAACGACGGTCATGCCGAGGCTGATGCCGACCGAGACGTCGGACTTGCCGTAAAAGCTCCAGCGGAAGCCGCTGATCAAATAGACGACCGGGTTGAACAGCGTCACCGTGCGCCAGATGCCGGGCAGCATGTTGATCGAATAGAAGCTGCCGCCGAGGAAGGTCAGCGGCGTGATGATCAAGAGCGGCACCAGTTGCAGCTGCTCGAAACTCTTCGCCCAGATGCCGATGATGAAGCCGAACAGGCTGAAGGTCACCGCCGTCAGCACCAGGAAGGCGACCATCCAGAACGGATGCAGGATGGTGAGCGGCACGAACAGCGATGCTGTCGCCAGGATGATCAGGCCGAGGATGATCGACTTGGTCGCCGCGCCGCCGACATAGGCGATGACGATCTCCAGATAGGAGACCGGCGCCGACAGAAGCTCGTAGATCGAGCCGACGAATTTCGGGAAATAGATGGCAAAGGAGGCGTTGGAGATCGACTGCGTCAACAGCGACAGCATGATCAGGCCCGGCACGATGAAGGCGCCGTAGCTGATGCCGTCGATCTCGGTGATACGTGAGCCGATGGCCGAGCCGAAGACGACGAAATACAGCGATGTCGAGATGACCGGCGAGACGATGCTCTGCAGCACGGTGCGAAAGGCACGCGCCATTTCCATCCGGTAGATCGCCCATACCGCACGAAAATTCATGGCCGCGCGCAGGTTCATGGCTCTCTCCTCACCAGATTGACGAAGATCTCCTCGAGCGAGCTGTTTTGCGTGTCGATATCGCGGAACTGGATGCCACCGGCCTCGAGGTCGCGGATGAGCGAGGCGACGCCCGGCCGCTCGGCCTGGTTGTCATAGGTGTAGGTCAGCTGCCCGCCATCGGGCGACAGCTCCAGCGCATAGCTTGAGAACGCCTCCGGAATGGCCGTCAGCGGATTGCGCAGTTCCAGCACCAGCCGCTTGCGGCCGAGCTTGCGCATCAGTTCGGCCTTGTTCTCGACCAGGATGATCTCGCCGCGATTGATGACGCCGACGCGGTCGGCCATCGCCTCGGCTTCCTCGATGTAATGGGTGGTGAGGATGATGGTGACGCCGTCCTCGCGCAGCCGGCGCACCATCGCCCACATGTCCTGGCGCAGCTCGACATCGACGCCGGCGGTCGGCTCGTCGAGGAACAGGATGCGCGGCTCGTGCGACAGCGCCTTGGCGATCATTAGCCGGCGCTTCATGCCGCCCGACAGGGTGATCGCCTTAGCGTCCTTCTTGTCCCACAGCGACAGGTCGCGCAGCACCTTCTCGACGAAGGCCGGGTTGGCCGGCTTGCCGAATAGGCCGCGGCTGTAGTTGACCGTCGCCCAGACGCTTTCGAAAGCGTCGATGGTCAGTTCCTGCGGCACCAGCCCGATCAGCCTGCGCGCCGCGCGGTAGTCCCTGTTGATGTCGTGACCGTCGACGGTGACGGTGCCCGAGGAGCGGTTGACGATGCCGCAGACGATCGAGATCAGCGTCGTCTTGCCGGCGCCGTTCGGACCAAGCAGCGCAAAGATCTCGCCGCGTTGGATGTCGAGATTGACCTCCTTGAGCGCGGTGAAACCGGTGGCGTAGGTCTTGGAGACCCCGGAAATGGACAGGATGGAAGGCATGGCTGAAAACGGCTGCTTGAAAGAGGTCCCCTGATATAGGCCGAATGTCGTTCCATGCAACTGGAAGTCAAGGCCGCTGCTGACAGTTCTCGACAATGATCGCAGGCCATGGGGATTGCAGGCCATGCCGATTGCAGGCCACGGGGATTTCAGGCCATGGGCGCATAGGCTGGGAATAGCACGCATGCGTCATATTGGCGGGGCACTGCGGCGTTCCGCCTCGCGGCGGGACGCCGCTTTGACCAAGTCCGGCTCGCGCCCTATTCTTCAATCATTAGAAGCAGCCGGAGCCCACCATGGACCCGCTCATCCTGTCGCGCATGCAATTCGGCGCGAATATTTCGTTCCATATATTGTTTCCGACGATCACCATTGCGCTTGGCTGGGTGCTGCTGTTCTTCAAGCTGCGCTACAACGCGACAGGCGATTCCGCCTGGATACGTGCGTATTTCACCTGGGTGAAGGTGTTCGCGCTGTCCTTCGCCATGGGTGTGGTCACCGGCGTCACCATGAGCTTCCAGTTCGGCACCAATTGGCCGGGCTACATGGAAAAGGTGGGCAACATCGCCGGGCCGCTGCTGGCCTACGAGATCCTCACCGCCTTCTTCCTCGAAGCGGCCTTCCTTGGCATCATGCTGTTCGGCTTCCGCCGCGTCTCCAACCGCATCCACACGCTGGCGACGGTGCTGGTGGCGGGCGGCACCACCGTCTCGGCCTTCTGGATCATCGCGCTCAATTCCTGGATGCAGACGCCGGCCGGCTTCGAGATCCGCGACGGCGTGGCGCATGCCGTCGACTGGTGGGCTGTTGTCTTCAACCCGTCGATGCCCTACCGGCTGACCCACATGCTCTTGGCTTCCGGCCTGACGGTGTCGTTCCTGATTGCTGGCCTGTCGGCGCTGCGCTACCTCACCGGCGACCGCTCGGAATCGATGTGGAAAGCGCTGCGCACCGGTGTGTTCACCGCGGCGATCCTGATCCCGATCCAGATCTTCGCCGGCGACCAGCATGGGCTGAACACGCTGGAGCACCAGCCGCAGAAGATCGCCGCCATGGAGGCCAACTGGAACACCGCCCCCAACGTGCCGCTGGTGCTCTTCGCGCTGCCCGACGAGACGGCCAAGGAAAACAGGTTCGAGATCGCCATCCCCGATGGGGCCAGCCTGGTGCTGCGGCACTCGACCAGCGGCGTGGTGCCGGGGCTGAACGATTATCCCGGCAACCATCCGCCGGTCTTCCCGGTGTTCTGGGGTTTCCGCATCATGGTCGGCACCGGCATCCTAATGCTGCTCGTCTCGTGGTCGGCGGCCTTTTTCCTCAAGCGCCGCCACAGCCTGCCGAAGCCGCTCGCTTTGCTTATGGTGCCGATGGCGCTGTCGGGCTGGCTGGCGACGCTGGCCGGCTGGTACACCACCGAAATCGGCCGCCAGCCCTGGCTGGTGACCGGTGTGCTGAAAACCGCCGACGCGGTCGGCCCGGTGGCCGGCAGCCATGTCGCGCTGACGCTCGCCATTTATCTCGTTCTCTACGTGCTTTTGCTGATCGCCTATCTCGGCGTGCTGGTGCACCTGGCGCTGAAGGCTGCGAAGGACGGCGATAACTCGCCGCTGCCGGGCGTGCTCAACGCGCCGATGTCGCAGCCGGCTGCGGGGGAGTGAGAAAATGACCTTCGACTGGCCAACCGCGCTTCCGCTGATCTTCGCCGGCCTGATGGGCCTCGCCATCCTGATCTACGTCATTCTCGACGGTTTCGATCTCGGTATCGGCATCCTGTTCGCCGCCGCCGAAGATGCCGAACAGGACACGATGATCGCCGCGATCGGCCCGTTCTGGGACGCCAACGAGACCTGGCTGGTGCTGGCCGTCGGCCTTTTGCTGGTCGCCTTCCCGCTGGCGCATGGCGTCATCCTGACCGCGCTCTACATTCCGGTCTTCGTGCTTCTGGTCGGGCTGATCCTGCGCGGCGTCGCCTTCGATTTCCGCGCCAAGGTGCCGACCGAGCGCAAGCACCGCTGGAACCGTATTTTCTTCCTGGGCTCACTCATCGCCTCGCTGGCGCAGGGCTATATGCTGGGCGTCTATGTGCTCGGCCTCGATGTCGGGCCGGGCGGCGTGGCGTTCGGCGTGCTGGTGGCGTTCTGCCTGGCCGCGGCTTACGCGGCGATGGGCGCGGCCTGGGTGATCTATAAGACCGAGGGCGAGCTGCAGAAGAAGGCGGTGCGCTGGCTGCGCACGACGCTGGTGCTGACCGCGCTCGGCATGGTTGCCATCTCGCTGGCAACGCCGCTCGCCAGCCCGCGCATCTTTGACAAATGGTTCGTCTGGCCGTCGATGCTCTATCTGTCGCCGCTGCCGATCCTGTCGGCGCTGCTGTTTCTGTGGCTGTGGCGGCAGACCTTCCATCTGCCGAAGCCCGGCGACCGCCATTCGCTGACGCCGTTCCTGACGCTGGCCGCCATCTTCGCGCTCGGCTTTGCCGGTCTCGCCTGGTCGTTCTACCCGTTCGTGGTGCCGGATCGCCTGACCATCTGGCAAGCTGCCTCGGCACCGGAAAGCCTGGCCATCATCCTGGCCGGCACCGTGGTCGTGCTGCCGGTCATCATCTTCTATTCGTTCTATGCCTACCGGGTGTTCGGCGGCAAGGCGACGGATCTGACGTATGACTGAGGAGGCATAATCTCCCCCCTCGAGGGGGAGATGTCGCCGCAGGCGACAGAGGGGGTCGCTGCGCGTGAAGCGCTAACCTTCTTCTGCCGCAAGGGGTCGAGCCCGGTCGGACCGACCCCCTCTGGCCGCTTCGCGGCCATCTCCCCCTCGAGGGGGGAGATCATGCGCCTCAATTGCTCGCCGACAGAACCAGCACCGGCTTTTCGCTGTACAGCGCCGGGAACAGCGCCTTCAGGTTCGCCACCTTGGGCAGGTCGTTGTAGACGATGTAGGGATAGGTCGGGTTCAGCGTCAGGAAATCCTGATGATAGTTCTCGGCCGGATAGAAGGTCTTGCCGGTTTCCAGCGTGGTGACGATCGGCTCCGGGAACACCTTGGCCTGGTCGAGCTGGGCGATGTAGCTCTCAGCAATCTTCTTTTGCGCATCGTTTTCGGCAAAGATCGTCGAGCGGTACTGCGTGCCGGAGTCCGGTCCCTGGAAGTTCAGCTGGGTCGGGTTGTGAGCGACCGAGAAATAGACCTGCAGCAGCTGGCCATAGGTCACCTCGGACGGATCGTAGGTGATCTCGACGGATTCGGCGTGCCCGGTGCGGCCTGAGCCGACCGTCTCGTAGACGGCGGTGTCCCTGTCGCCGCCGGTGTAGCCGGAGACGGCCTTGCTGACGCCCTTGACGTGCTGGAAGACGCCCTGCACGCCCCAGAAGCAGCCGCCGGCGAAGATTGCCTTTTCGCTGCCGGCCACCGCCTTTTCGTCCAAAGCCGGCGGCGGGATCTTCACCGCGTCCTCGGCAGAAACCGCCGGCGTCAGCCAGAAGGCGGCGCCCGCGGCGGCCAGCGCAAGCGCGGCGAGCGCGCCTTTGACAAAGCCGAACGAACGGTTTGAAATCTTGATGTCGGTCATGGTTGCACTCCTCATGGCTTCCATTCGGATCAGTCTATTGGATCAGGAACGGCGGCGCGACGCACGAGTTGCGGCGGGGGCTCACATTCGCGTGCGCCGCTGGCGATCGGCCTAGTTGGCCGGCTTCATGGCATTGGTGGCCATCGGATCGGCGGGCTTCATGGCGTCAGCCGCTGGCTTCATCGCATTGGTGGTCATCGGATCGGCCGGCTTCATCGCATTGGCAGCCGGCTTCATCGCATTGGCTGCGTCGTCGGCACGGGCGATGCCGCCGGCAAACAGCGCCGTCGAGCACAGGGCGAGAGCGAGCGCCGGCAGCGTCAGGCGGCGGGACAGATGGGTCATGGTGATGTCTCCTTGGGGTTGGTCGTCGGGCCTCTTGGCGGCCGTTCTATGCGGCGCCGCGCGTGCGGCGTTTGCGCAATCTCTTTTGAAGCGTGATCTAGTTGGTAGCGGCGGCCAGGATCGGCCCGCCGCCTGGCGACTGGACGAGCACGGCGGTGCTCAGGTCGTCCGAAGCCGGCGGCAGATCGAGCGCCGCGGCGACGCCAGTCCAGCTGCCGATTTTCTTGAGCGAATGCACGACATTGGCATGTGGCAAAGTGCGGCCGGTGTTTTCGCCGCGCGCCACCGGCACCTGGACGACTCCCCTGAGATAGCGCACCAGCCAGATATCGGCCCTGCCGCCCGGCACCGAGCCGGCGCCGATGCTGATCTTGCCGCCGTCGAGCGACAGCGACGGGCCGCTCGTTTGGCCGCTCACCGAGATCAGCTTTTCGATCTCGCCGGGTGCCGCGCCGACGACATCGGCATGGCCGTTGACCACCACCTGCGGCGTGAACGGACCGTCATGGCCGAGCGGCGGCTCGTAGCTGACCTGGCGCTGGGTGAATTCCTGGCGGCCGAACGTGTCCTTCCAGCCGAGATAGTCCCAGTAGGTGACGTTGAAGGACAGCGCCAGCACGCCGGGCTGGTCCTTGACCTTGATCAGATTGGCGTTGGCCGGCGGGCAGGACGAGCAGCCCTGGCTGGTGAACAGCTCGACCACGGTGAGCGGCTGGGCGGCCGCGGCACCGAGCGACACTGCCAGCGCAAGCGCGCCAAGGCTGGACACTGTGACGAACTTGCGGGACCCTGACATCGGCTTGCTCCATGGGCGGCGGCGCCTGGATGCGCCGCTCATGTCCCCACTTCGCCCCCGTCTGCCGCTTCGTTACAGCGCTCACCGGTTTGTGATCGTCAGAGAGATTCCCATGTGAGGCAGGCGGACAGCACCCCCCTCTGGCCTGCCGGCCATCTCCCCCGCAAGGAGGGAGATCCACCCTCATCACGGCTTTCGCCAATCACCAAACTTCGCGAGAGGAGCGCGGCCAACGAAGCTGCCAATCTCCCCACTCGTGCAGGGCTGTCCGGGGAAAGTTTTGAGTGAATCGAAATGCCGCATGTGCATGCCCCGCAAAACGGGGTTTGTCCGTCTTCTCTC
>NZ_JAMYSA010000146.1:0-12877 GCF_040321735.1 Mesorhizobium sp. M0293 | reverse complement strand
CCTCTCCCCTCGGGGAGAGGTCAGCCGAGCGAAGCGGAGGCTGGGTGAGGGGGCCTTGGCGCCAACCTCGGCTCGCAACAAAGGGAGGATTGCCGTGAAGAAAGAAATCATCGAAGTGCCGGTGATGTCGGCCAAGGTGCGGGCGCTCGGCTTGCCCTGCTCGACAGCGGTGAAGGCCAACGGCTTCGTGTTCATCTCGGCGACGCCGCCGGTGGACATGGTGACCGGCGAGATGGTGCGCGGCGACATCGAAACGCAGACCGAGGCATCGCTGAAGGCGCTGAAACATTGCCTGGAAGCGGCCGGCACTTCGCTGGACAATGTCGTGATGGTGCGCATCTATGCCGTCAATTCCGGCTTCTACAACGCCATCAACCGGGTCTATGCGAAGTACTTTTCGACCAACCCACCGGCGCGGAGTTTTGTGCCGGTGGCTTCTTGGCCGATGGAGTTTGATATCGAGATTGAGTGCGTGGCGGTGGCGTGAGGGGCATCTAACGTCTCTCGACGAAGTCCACCTACTGCGAGTTGGGAGGTCGGTTCAGGGGCAGGGCGGTTAGCGAATCCTGAGTGGAGCGCAGAGCAACTCGACTTCGCGACCGAGTGGCGGAGCTAACCGAAGCGGATCGTGCCCGGAACGGGTCTTCGGCTTACGCGTTGCAACGTGGAGGTGACGGCGGGCGTGCATAATCACGACGCGTTGTTGGGTCCCATCCAATTGTTGCCGCGATCGGACATGCGAAGTGCGCCGCAGTCATCGAAGAAACACCCATACATTCGTCATGTCCGCGGCGATGGGAGTGCTGGCACAACGTCGATCCAAAGGAAAAGTAGATGAGTGCGTTCTCTCTTTCATCGGACGGGAAACTTGCGATAACGGCGAGCGAGACGTCGTCCAAAAATGATTTCGACTATTTGGTGGGCAACTGGAACATCAGAAATCGTACGTTGAAGGAACCGCTGGCCGGCAGCGACGAGTGGGAGGAATTCGACGCGACCCAGGAGTTCCGCCAAATCCTAGTAGGTTTGGGCAACTTCGACATTTTTCATACGGAGTTGGGAGGAAAGCCGTTCGAGGGCCTCACCGTGCGATTGTTCGATCCAAAGACGCGTCTCTGGACGATCTACTGGGCCGACAGCAACGCGGGCAAACTCGATGACGGAAAGGTGGGCTCGTTCAACGGCGACGAAGGCGAATTCTTCGGCCATGAGGTTGTGGCCGGCAAGGACGTTATCGTGAAATTCCACTGGGATAAGCGCAACCCGAAAACCCCGATCTACAGCCGTGCGTTCTCCGCTGATGCGGGCAGAACGTGGGAATGGAATTGGTACTCGAACTTTTCACGACGGTGACTGACTGAGTTGGCCCAAACAAAAATGCCGCTCCTTCGCGTGCAGCCAAGGGGAATCCCGAGCCGGACTCTTATGTCAGGTGGGTACCACTAGGCCCTGCGGTTGCCGATGGCGCCCTCAATGTGCGGACGCGGCCTTCCAGCACCGTTGAGCCAAGGCCGGCGAGACAGCTTCTGCTGCGGCTCGCTTCGCGCTAAGCTCAAATCAGAGCCGATGGATGGAGTAAGCGATGGACATTACAGGTGATCAACGCGACGCATGGTCAAAGCGACCTGAGAATCTTGAATGGGAAGCGATCATTGCTGTCCATTACAAGCGACCTGACGGCGTTGCCGACATAGAAGCGCTTCATGAGATTGCACGTCTCAACGGACATTAAATGCTGGGCAGGTCGCAATGAATATTGGAAACCGGCTTCGGAGCCTGTGGAAGCAAGGTATATTAAAACTTCCAAATTAACCTAGGCGTTCTGTCAGTTGTGCTGCTGAGCTTTTTTCAGAGACGTTTGGCGCTGCCCGTCATCCGCCTGCCGGCACCTACTCCCCGTTGAACGGGGAGATGGGAGATAATCGCCTAAGCAAAATACTCCTGCAGGGGCCTGACCTCCAGGCTCCCCGCCTTCAGCGCCGCAATCGCTTCCGCCACGGCAGCCGCACCCGACAGCGTCGTATAGTACGGCACCTTCTGCATCAGTGTCGCCCGGCGTAGCGACTTCGAGTCCGACACCGCCTTCTGGCCATCCGTCGTGTTGAAGACGATCTGCACCTGGCGGTTACGGATGGCGTCTTCGATGTGGGGGCGGCCTTCCAGGACCTTGTTTATCTTCTGCGCGTCGACGCCGTTTTCGGCGAGGAAGCGGGCCGTGCCCGAGGTGGCCAGCACCTTGAAGCCGAGGCCGGCGAGGCGCTTGACCGCCGGCAGGATGCCTTTCTTGTCCTCGTCGCGCACCGAGACGAACAGCGTGCCGGAGCGTGGCAGGTCGACGCCGGCGCCGAGCTGGCTCTTGGCGAAGGCCAGCGCGAAATCGCGGTCGAGGCCCATGACCTCGCCGGTCGAGCGCATTTCCGGGCCGAGCAATATGTCGACGCCGGGGAAGCGGGCGAAGGGGAACACCGCTTCCTTGACCGCGATGTGGCCGGGGTTCCTGGGGTCGGGCATGGCGCCGTAATGGGCGAAGGCATCTTCCAGCTTTTCGCCGGCCATGATGCGGGCAGCAATCTTCGCAATCGGCCGGCCGATGGTCTTGGCGACGAAGGGCACGGTGCGGGATGCGCGCGGGTTGACCTCCAGCACATAGACCGTGCCGTCCTTGATCGCATACTGCACGTTCATCAGTCCGCCGACATTGAGCGCGCGAGCGAGCGCCGCCGTCTGGCGCTCCAGCTCGTCGACCAGTTCCGAAGGCAGCGAGTGCACCGGCAGCGAGCAGGCACTGTCGCCCGAATGGATGCCGGCTTCCTCGATGTGCTCCAATATGCCGGAGACGAAAGTGTCCTTGCCGTCGCAGAGGCAGTCGACATCGACCTCGATGGCGCCGGAGAGATAGGTATCGAACAGCAGCGGGTTCTTGCCCAGCAGCGTGTTGATCTGGCCGGTCTTGTCGTTGGGGTATTTCTGCTTGATGTCTTCCGGCACCAGGCCGGGCACGGTGTCGAGCAAATAGGTTTGCAGCATGCCCTCGCTGTGGATGATCTGCATGGCGCGGCCGCCGAGCACATAGGACGGGCGCACCACCAGCGGGAAACCGAGCTCGCCAGCGACGAGGCGGGCCTGCTCGACCGAATAGGCGATGCCGTTCTTCGGCTGGCTGAGGCCGAGCTTGTGCAAGAGCTTCTGGAAGCGGTCGCGGTCTTCGGCGAGATCGATCATATCGGGCGAGGTGCCGAGGATCGGGATGCCGGCCTTCTCCAGCGCATCGGCCAGTTTCAGCGGCGTCTGGCCGCCGAACTGGACGATGACGCCAACCAGTTCGCCCGACGCCTGTTCGGCGCGCAGGATCTCCAGCACGTCCTCCGCCGTCAGCGGCTCGAAATAGAGCCGGTCCGAGGTGTCGTAGTCGGTCGAGACCGTCTCCGGGTTGCAGTTGATCATGATCGCCTCATAGCCGGCATCGCGCAGCGCAAAGGCGGCATGGCAGCAGCAATAGTCGAACTCGATGCCCTGGCCGATGCGGTTGGGTCCGCCGCCGAGGATAACGACCTTTTTCCGCGACGAGACCTGCGCCTCGTTGGCGAGCGCGCCGGCAAACGGCACCTCATAGGTCGAATACATGTAGGCGGTGGGCGAGGCGAATTCGGCCGCGCAGGTGTCGATGCGCTTGTAGACCGGATGAACGTCGAGCTTTTCACGCGCCTTCTCGATCACTTCGATGTCGGTTCTGGTCAGCGAGGCGAGGCGGGCATCGGAAAAGCCCATGGCTTTCAGCATGCGCAGGTTGACGGCGTCCTGCGGGATGCCGTGCTCGCGGATGCGGGCTTCCATGGCGAGGATGCCGGCGATCTGCTCGAGGAACCACGGGTCGATCTTGCACATGGCGTGCACGTCTTCCAGGGAGGTGCCCATGCGGATCGCCTGCGCCACCATGCGCAGCCGGTCGGGCGTTGGGGTGCCCAGTGCGGCGCGGATGGCATTGCGGTCGTCGGCATGGTTGGCGGTCGCGGCACCGTAGCCGAGACCGGGGATCTCGATTTCATCCAGACCCGTCAGGCCGGTTTCGAGGCCACGCAGCGCTTTCTGCAGCGATTCCTGGAAACTGCGGCCGATGGCCATGACTTCGCCGACCGACTTCATGGCGGTGGTCAGCACCGGCTCGGCGCCGGGGAACTTTTCAAACGCAAAGCGCGGGATTTTTGTGACGACGTAATCGATCGACGGCTCGAACGAGGCCGGCGTGGCGCCGCCGGTAATGTCGTTCTCCAGCTCGTCCAGCGTGTAGCCGACGGCGAGCTTGGCGGCGATCTTGGCGATCGGGAAACCGGTCGCCTTCGAAGCCAAGGCGGAGCTGCGCGAGACGCGCGGATTCATCTCGATGACGACGAGCCTTCCGTCCGCAGGATTGACGGCGAACTGCACGTTGGAGCCGCCGGTCTCGACGCCGATCTCGCGCAGCACCGCGATCGAAGCGTTGCGCATCATCTGGTATTCTTTGTCGGTCAAGGTCAGGGCAGGGGCAACGGTGATCGAATCGCCCGTATGCACGCCCATCGGGTCGATGTTCTCGATCGAGCAGACGATGATGCAATTGTCCGCCTTGTCGCGGACGACCTCCATCTCATACTCCTTCCAGCCGAGCACGCTCTCCTCGATCAGCACTTCGGTGGTCGGCGAGGCGTCGAGGCCTGACTGGACGATCTCGTAGAATTCGGCGCGGTTGTAGGCGATGCCGCCGCCGGTGCCGCCCATGGTGAAGGACGGGCGGATGATGGCGGGCAGGCCGACATGGTCGAGCGCCTGGGCCGCGATCGCCATGCCATGGCTGATGTAGCGCTGCTTGCGGTCGCCTTCGCCGAGGTTCCAGCGGGTTTCCAGCGCGTCCAGTGCTGCATCGAGATCGGCAGGCGCCTCGGCCTTGACGGCGGCGCGCTCGGCCTCATGCGTCTTGCGGTCGGTGTTCTTGACGTCGGTGGCGTTGGCCAGCATCGACTTCGGCGTTTCCAGCCCGATCTTCTTCATCGCCTCGCGAAACAGCGCGCGGTCCTCGGCCTTGTCGATGGCCGTGGCGTCGGCGCCGATCATCTCGACATTGTAGCGCTCGAGCACGCCCATGCGGCGCAGCGACAAAGCGGTGTTGAGCGCGGTCTGGCCGCCCATGGTCGGCAGCAGCGCGTCGGGCCGCTCCTTGGCGATGATCTTGGCGACGACCTCAGGGGTGATCGGCTCGATATAGGTGGCGTCGGCCAGTTCCGGGTCGGTCATGATGGTGGCCGGGTTGGAATTGACCAGGATGACCCTGAAACCTTCTTCCTTCAGCGCCTTGCAGGCCTGGGTGCCGGAATAGTCGAACTCGCAGGCCTGGCCGATGACAATGGGGCCGGCCCCGATGATCAGGATCGACTTGATGTCAGTGCGTCTTGGCATGTCATGGTCCGTTCGGCGGGCGGCTTGCACAAAAAACCGGGACGGGAAGACCCGGCCGGTTGTGCTCGCGATTCTGGTATCAGGCTAGGAGGGCCTTATAGGGAAGAGTTTTGACAGATGTAACCCCGAAAATGAGGGTTTGCGTGGGCTGCCCCAAACAAGCGCCTCGTTCCGGCGCGCCCCCCTCTGTCCTGCCGGACATCTCCCCCACGAGGAGGGAGATTGGACGTCGCGACCGCTTTCGCCAATTTTCGACGATGAAGGAACGGGGGAGGTGCCACAACTACCAATCTCCCCCCGTGTGGGGGAGATGTCCGGCAGGACAGAGGGGGGCGCTGTCCTGCCGACGTCCGAAGGGTCCAGCTAATTCCCCAGCGCCAACTGATCCGTGATCTCGAAGCGTTCGGAAACGCCGACGCGGATCATGTTGAGGCTGCCTTCGCGGGTGAAGCGGAAGTCATTGGGCGCGTCGGAGCTGACCGGCTTGCCAGCGACGAAGGAGATGATGCGCGTGCCGCCATCGGGCCAGGTCACGGTGACGTCGGTCTTGTCGGCGGTGCGCGCGACGCTGACCTTGCAGCGCTCCATCGGCTGGCCGACATAGCGGGCGCAGGGAATCTCGTCGGCGGCAGAATCGGGCGACTGTGACGGCGCGGCGTCCTGGACATCTCCTGAGGTTTCGGTCGCCGCCAGCGCGAGGCCATAGGCATCCTGCATCGCGGCGCGGCCGATTTCAGTGGCGGTTTTCGGCATGCTTTCAGTTGCCGGGCCGGCGCCGCCCAGCCGCGCCGTCAGGTCGGGCGGCGGCTGAGTAGAGGCGGCGGCCTCAGCGGCGGCTTCGGCCTCCGGCTTGCCCGCCTCATCGCCGGTGGAGGCAACCACCGGCGCATCGGCCGGTTTTGTCTCGCCTTCGACATAGGGGGCCGGATTGAGCGGGATGAGGTAGCGCGCCGGCGCCCAGCCGCTCAGCTTCTGTTTGCCCGTGCTCTCGACCTTGCACCATTTGTAGCCGTTGACGTCATTGCAGCCGAGATTGGTGACCCTGTCGCCGACAATCAGCCGGGCCTCGACCTTGGCGACCGGCGATGCGGTGGTGCGGAGATTGAGAAGATCGTCCGGCGCCAGGCCGGTCACGATGGAGATGACGAGGTCCGGCGCCTCTTCGGCCATCTCTTCAGCCATAGTGGGGGCAATGGCTGGCCATGCCGCCATCAGCAGCAGAGCGGCAATCAGCGCATGCAGGGTTGTTCGGAGCGAAACTGTGCGCCTCATCATTTGGCCGTGCGCTGATACCATGCCGCGGCGAGTCGAGCCCGCCGCATGCCCGGCCGGTTTTATAAGGGACGACGCGCCGCCATGTAAGCCCGAAAATTCGACCGCCGTTTCCGCTCTGTCACCCATGCCGACCAATTCAGCCTGGAACGCAAGTGCGTTCAGCTGGACATGAACGCAAGCGCGTTCATGTCGGGAGGCATGAGCTTCGCTCAGCCAGACATAAAACCGGTTCTGAGCGCGTGGGCCCATTCCGGCCGTCCCGCCTGCTCGGCCTGTCTGGCGGCCGCCTCGTGGTCGTAGTCGACGGCGATAGCCTCGAAGCGGTCGGGCTGGCCCGCGCTGCCCAAGGTGACGATGCCGTAGCGGGCATGCGGCGAACCTTGCTCGGAGACATGCGCGGGCGGCGTCGAATCATCATAGGCGGGGCAACCGATGCTGCCGGGATTGAAGATGACCGGACCGTCGGGGATGCGGATCAATTCCGCCCGGTGGCTGTGGCCGCACAGTGCGATGCGGCAGGCGGGATCGAGCGCCTTCAGCCGGCGCCGGATCGCCCCCAGCGGCGCGCGCACCAGCTGGCCATTGACGATCGTATCGAGCAGATATTTTTCGTCATGGTCGGGCCGGGCATGGAAGGCGATGATGCCGGGCGCGATCTCCAGGGTCAGCGGCTGGGCGAAAAGCACCTGGCGTTGTGCCGCGGTCAGCCGCTCCTGCGCGTAGACGTCGGAGGCCCACATGGTCTCATCGGCCGGATCGGCGGCGACGCGGCGGTCGTGGTTGCCGCGCACCGTCGGCAGGTTGAGCGCCTTCAGCCGCGCAAACGTCTCGTGCGGCCATAGCGGGCCGGAAACGCTGTCGCCGAGATTGACGGTCAGGTCAGCACCACCGCGCTGGCGCAGGTCGTCGAGCACGGCGTCCAACGCCAGCACATTGCCATGGATATCGGCGAGGACGGCGATGCGCATTTTTTGGCGACTCCGTGGGAAAAGGGTGCGACCTTGACAGGACTTGGGTTCAGGCCGGCACTTCGAGGTCGTGGCCGCCGACCGCCGGCAACGCCGGCTCAGCGCCGGCCGCGGCAATGACGCTGTCGAGCAGGCCGGGGAAGCGGGCGTCGAGGTCGGCACGGCGCAGGGTGATCATGCGGTTGGTGCCGACCACTTCGGCGCGGGTAACACCGGCCTCGCGCAGTTTGGCCAGGTGATAGCTCAGATTGGTCTTCGAGCCGAAATCGAGGAACTGGCTGCAGTTCAGCGGCACACCCTGCTTGCTGGCGAGATAGCGCACGATGGCGAGCCGGGTCGGATCGCCGAGCACGCCGAGCACTACCGGCAGGCTGATCTGGTCCGTATTGGGGTGTGGCAAGGTCATGCCTCGAAACTAAGCACAGTCGGGGCCGATTTCAACGCGTCTGTCCTTCTGTGTCCGTACACACTGTTTCTCCGTTTCGCGGCCCTGTTGGCCGACTGTGCTGACCGAATGCTGACATGGGGCTGTCAGGAGGGTTCAGCTATTTTCCGCTGGCTTCATTGACATGATGCCCGGTTATGTCCAATTGTTCAATAACCTTTGAACTAAGGACACCCCGCCATGGACAAGCGTCTCTTCTGGCTTGCGCTCGGATCGTTCACGATCTCGACCGAAGGCTTCGTCATCTCCAGCCTTCTGCCCGACATCGCGACGGATGCCGGCATTTCCATTCCGCTGGCCGGCACGCTGATCACCGCCTTCGCGCTCGCCTACGCGGTCGGCACGCCGATCCTGGCGACGCTGACCGGCGAATGGGACCGGCGCCGCGTGATCCTGTGGACGCTGGTGTTCTTCGTGCTCGGCAACATCGCCGCCGCCTTGAGTTCCTCCTTCGAGCTGCTGCTGATCGCGCGCATCGTCATGGCGCTGTCGTCGGGCCTGTTCGCAGCAACCGCGCAGGGCACGGCGGTGGCACTAGTCGATGACCATCACCGGGCGCGTGCCATCGCCGGCGTCGTCGGCGGCACCACTGTGGCCGTAGCCGTCGGTGCGCCACTGGGCGCGCTCGTTGCCACCATTGCCGGCTGGCGCGGCACCTTCTTTGCCATCGCCGGCCTTGGCGCGCTTGCGGGCGCGATTCTGTGGTATCGGCTGCCGCAGGGTATCGTTGGCACCAGGCTGCCCTTGAAGCGCAGGCTGGCTGCCGCGCTGCGTCCCGGCGTGATGCCGATCCTGTTGACGACAGTGCTGGCGCTGATTGGCGCCTTCACCGTCTTTGCCTATGTCGCGCCGCTTGCCATCGAGGGCGGCGGGCTCAGCCAGATCGCACTGCCCGGCATGCTGCTCGCCTTCGGCGTCGGGGCCGTCATCGGCAACATTGGCGGCGGCCAGGCAGCCGACCGGTTCGGCGCGACCCGCACCGTCGGTTGGTCGTTGGCGCTGAGTGCCGGCATGCTGGTCCTGCTGTCGGCCATCCCGACCTTCCTGCCGCACCATATTGCCGGGCCGGCGCTGATGGCGATGATGGTGCCGTGGGGCATCGTCGGCTGGGCGTTCCCACCGGCGCAGGCGAGCCGCATCATCAAGCTGGCGCCCGATGCCGCCCCGATCGTGCTGTCGCTTAACGCCTCCGCGCTCTATCTGGGCGTCGCGCTGGGCGCCGTGGTCGGCGGTGCCGTGCTGCGCTACGGCGCGCCGGCCGATCTCGGCCTGGTCGCCGCGATCTTCCCGATCATCGGGCTTGGTGTCATGCTGGCTGGTCGGTGGGTGGCCCGGGCGGTCGCCATGCCGGCTGAATAGAACCTTTCTCAAGACTTCGCTGCCGGCTCAGCTGGCCGGCGGCAGATCGAAATCCAGCGCGGCGATCTCATCCAGCGCCGCGCGCAGCCTTTCCGCCTGTTCCTTGCCTGCCACGTCCTCGAAGCGTTGCTGGGCGATTTGCCAAAGCTTCATCGCTTCCTCGAGCTTGACGAGACCTTGCGGCGTCAGCCGCACGCGCTTGATGCGGCGATCCTCGGGATCGGCGAAGGTCTCGACATAGCCGTCGCGGATCAGCGGCTTCAGCGTATGGCCGAGCGCCGACAGGTCCATGATCAGCGCTGCGGCGATCGCGCCCATCGCCGGTTCGTTGCCGATATGGATCTGGTAGAGCAGGCCTTGCTGCGTGGCCTTCAGTCCCGAAGGCGCCATCACATCATCATAGAACTGGCCGAGCTTGCGCGCCGCGCGCCGCAGCGTGGCGTTGTTGCAAAGCGTGAGGCCGGGAAGGGTATCCTTCGACATCATGGGTCCTTGCGCCGGCGAACAATGTCCGGCTGCTTTCCGTCAAATAATCCTCGCTTCGATCATTGACAAGATAGTGGCATATACCTACTTCGCAGTTAGTGGCATATACCACTAAATAAATCAGATAGCTTTCCGGCAGGGCGAGTCAGATGCCCACGGCGCCGGCGGCCAGGTCGAAACGAACAACTTTAAACAGAAGGAACAGCATAATGAGTGGACAGAGCAACAAGGGCACGGCGGTCGTCACCGGCGCTTCGGCTGGCATAGGCGCGGTCTATGCCGACCGGCTGGCGGGGCAGGGCTATGATTTGGTGCTGGTGGCACGGCGCGCCGACCGGCTCGAGGAACTGGCCGAGAAGCTGCGCTATGCCTACGGCCGCAAGGTCAGCGTGATCAGCGCCGATCTGGCCGACGACAATGACGTGCGCCGCGTCGAACAGGCTGTAACAGCCGACGACAGCGTGACGCTGCTGGTCAACAATGCCGGGCTTGGCGGCCAGCCCGTGGTGGCAACTGCTGATGCGGACGCCGCCGAACGCATGATCAAGGTCAATGTCATCGCCCTGACGCGCCTGACCCGTGCCGTGCTGCCGGGGCTTCTCGCACGCAACCGCGGCGCGATCGTTAACATCGCCTCGGTGCTCGCCTTCGACACCTCGTTCGGCGGCATCTACAGCGGTACCAAGGCCTATGTCGTCAACTTCACCGAAGCCCTGCACCGTGAAGTCGCCGGCACTGAGGTGAGGGTGCAGGCGGTGCTGCCGGGCGCGACCCGGACCGAGTTCTGGGAGCTTGCCGGCGGCGATATCGATACGCTTCCGAAGGAGATCATCATGACGGCCGACGATATGGTCGATGCAGCGCTTGTCGGCCTGGCCAGGGGCGAAGCCGTCACCGTGCCGGCGCTTGCCGATGCGGCCAAGCTGGACGTTTTCCTCGGTGCCCGGCAAGCCTTCTACGGCAGCCTGCACGCCGACAAGCCGGCCGCGCGCTACGCGGCTTGAGCTGGCAAGGCTTGGGTTCCTCGCCCCCACGGATGTGGGGGAGCGGTGGCTCGGCGAAGCCGAGACGGAGAGGGGGAATGGCGCGGCGGTGACCAAATTCTAACCTGCCCCCGCCCTACGCAGCCCCCTCTCCGCCCGCGGCGCGGCCACCTCCCCCCCATTTCATGGGGGCTAGGAACCCAGGTTCTGCAAGGCCGTGCCTCAGGCCGTCCGCCACATCGGGATGATCGATGCGGCAAGCACCAGCGCCAGCACGATGTTGAGCGCGCGCCATTGCCGCTCGGTCTTGAGCAGCCGGGCAAGCAACATGCCGGCCACGCACCACAGCGACAGCGAGGCGGCAGCGGCGAGGCCGAAGGTGACGCCTAGCAGCAGCGCAAGCTGCATCGGCCCGCTGGCCAGCGCCGCGAACGAGGCTGCGGCACCCAATCCCATCGCCCAGCCCTTGGGATTCATCCACTGAATGCCGGCGCCGCCGAGAAAGCTGTTCGGTCTGGCCATGGTCACGTCCAGATTGGGCGGCCCGCTGCGGCCTATCTTGATCGCCAGCCAGACGAGATAGAGCGAGCCGATTACCTTCATCGCCAGTTGCAGCGAGGGCACGGCAAGCAGCAGGCCGGCGAGCCCGGCTGCCGCGGCACCGGTCACGGTGGCGAGGCCGGCGGCGCTGCCGACCAGCAAAGGCACGGAACGGCGAAAGCCGAACTGGGCGCCGGACGCCGTCGACAAGGTCGTGGCGATGCCGGGCGTTGTGGTGGCAACGATGGCAAACAGGATGAGCGGGATGATGGGCTCGAGCATGCGGCTTCCTCTGTTCGGAAATTGCCATCGTAGCCGTGCGCGAACTTCAGTAAATGCAATGTTTGCCATGGTTTGCATTAGCAGGCATAATGCCAACCATGATCCGAAATCTCGATATGGCGCTGATCCGCACCTTCGTGACCGTCGCCGACAAGGCCAGCATGACGGCGGCCGCCAATGCGCTGCACCTGACGCAGGGTGCTGTCAGCCAGCAGATCAAGCGGCTGGAGGAAGCGTTCGGTTCCGGCCTGTTCGAGCGCGACCGGCGCGGCTTGCGGCTGGCGCGTGCCGGCGAACAGCTGTTCGGCAAGGGAAAGCGGCTGCTGGCCTTGAATGACGAAATCTGGGCCGAAATGGCGGGCACCCCGGTCGCCGGCCAGGTGCGCCTCGGTGTGCCCTACGACCTTGTCGGCACCTTGCTGGCACCGGTGCTGAAGACCTATGCCGAGACCTATTCGCAGGTCGAGATATCATTGGTCTGCGCCTCGTCGCCGGAACTGACTGCTGCCCTTGCAGCCGGGACCATCGACCTTGCGGTGATCGAGGAACGCGTCGGCCCGTCTGCGGGCGAATGCCTTGCCATCGACCGGCTGGTCTGGGTCGGCGCCAAGGGCGGCGTTGCCCGTGCCAAGCGGCCGCTGCCGGTCTCGATCGTCGCCGACACCTGCGCCTTCCGACCGGCGGTGCTGGCGGCGCTCAGCGAGCATGGGCTGGAATGGCGCACCGTGTTCGAAAACGGCAACATCGACGCGACGACGGCGACGGTCCGCTCCGACCTCGCGGTCACCACATGGCTCGCCTCCACGGTGCCGGCCGATCTCGACATATTGCCATCAGACTTGGGGCTGCCGCCGCTGCCGAATTTCTCGATCAACCTGCATTTGCCGAGACTCGGAGTCGGCGCGGCAGCGCGGGAATTCGCGCGCCATATCCGCGATGGACTGGCGCGGCGGCCGGTGGCTGCTTGAGGCTGGAAGAACTTGGGTTCCTCTCCCCCGTCGATCGGGGGAGAGGTGGGGCGCCCACCGCCCCCGCGTTTGGGGGGGTTGTTTAGTCCGGATTAACGCGGGCCGGACTGGTGTTGCCCCCGGGGGGATGTGTATACCCCG
>NZ_JAMYSA010000145.1:0-12996 GCF_040321735.1 Mesorhizobium sp. M0293 | reverse complement strand
TTCGAGATCATCCAGGCCGCGCTGCGGCCGACCTTGCGGTTGTCGAGCCCGACATAGCCCTCGCGGATGCCGGCGGCGAAGTCGGACAGCAGGGAAAACACCGGCAACCCTTTCGCCTTCATCTCCTCGACGGCGACCGTCAGTGTCGGGTGATCCGGCCCGACCAGGGCCACGGCCCGGCACTTGGCCGCCAGCTTGCGCGCGCGCTCGACGATTTCGTCTGGGGCCAGCGAGTCCGCGAAATCGATCATGGCGACGCCGCGGAAACGCGGCGACCGCGACACGGCAAGTTCAAGCTCGCGGGCGAACTCGCTGTAGAAGACGTAGTTGCCCTTGAGCAGCAGGAAGCCGAGCCGGTACTCGGGCAATTCATGGCGCATCCGCTGCTTGATCAGGCCTGCCGCGTGATAGCCGATCTCGGTCGCCGCTTCGTAGACGCGGCGCGCCGTGTCCTCGCGCACCGGCAGGCGGCTGTTGAGCACGCGATCGACAGTTGCCACGCTGACACCGGAGATGCGCGCCAGGTCTGATATGGTCGGCCGTTTCGCCATGCTTGCCTCATTGGAGTGTTGGGCTTTCCTACATCATTCTGATAGGAAATGATAGAAACTATCTTTGTGATGTTGAGTCTATCATGGTCTGGCGCTATTTTTCAGCCTCGAAGCCAATGGATTTCAGGCGTTCGCCCTGGCGAATGCCTCGCCGAGGGAGGCAATCATGTCCACTGCGCCGTCCCGGCGTGACTACAGCCTGATCGGCCGCGACGCCGAGCTCGCCGTCGAGACCGGCCTGTCGGCGGCCGAGTGGTATCACACCGAGATTCCGCGGAAGCAGATGAAAGAGCTGATGCAGCGCTCCGACGGGCCGGCGATCCGCGATACCATCATCTGGCTAGCCGCCCTGATCGTCAGTGGCGCCGGCGGCGTCTGGTTCTGGGGCAGCTGGTGGTGCGTGCCGTTCTTCTTCGTCTATGGCGTTCTCTACGGCTCATCCACCGATTCACGCTGGCATGAATGCGGTCATGGCACCGCCTTCCGGACGCAGTGGATGAATGATGTGGTCTATCAGACCGCCTGCTTCATGATTATGCGCAATCCGGTGACCTGGCGCTGGAGCCACACGCGTCACCACACCGACACCATCATCGTCGGCCGTGACCCGGAAATCTCGGTGATGCGGCCGCCTGATCTGGTTCGCGCCATGCTGGGCTTCGTCGGCGTGCTCGACGCCTGGCATGCGATGAGCGATATGCTGCGCAACGCCGCCGGCAACATCAGCGCGGCGGAAAAGACCTTCATTCCCGAGCAGGAACAGCCAAGGGCGATCCGCATCGCCCGCATCTGGACGGCGATCTATGCCGCCACCATCGCGCTGGCGTTCTACACCGGTTCGTTCCTGCCGCTGATGCTGATTGGCCTGCCCAGGCTCTATGGCGCCTGGCATCACGTCATGGTCGGCCTGCTTCAACATGGCGGCCTGGCCGACAATGTCACCGACCATCGGCTGAACAGCCGCACCGTCTACATGAACCCGATCAGCCGCTTCATCTACTGGAACATGAACTACCATGTCGAGCATCACATGTTCCCGATGGTGCCCTATCATGCGCTGCCGAAGCTGCACGAACTGATCAAGCACGATCTGCCGGCGCCGACACCGTCGATCCTGGCCGGCTACCGCGAGATGATCCCGGTCTTCCTGCGCCAGCTGCGCAACGAGGACTATTTCCTCAAGCGCGAGCTGCCGCCGACCGCACGGCCATATCGCGAAGAATTCCACAACGACACTGTCGCCGCCGCGGCTGAATGATCGTGCTTCTATCCGATTTCCAGGGGAGGACTTGAATGAGCGACTGGGTCGAGGCCTGCACCACCGGCGACATAGACGAGGAGGATGTGATGCGCTTCGATCATGGCGGCCGCACCTTTGCCATCTATCGCAGTCCCGACGACGAGTTCTTCGCAACCGACGGCCTTTGCACGCATGAAAAGGTGCATCTGGCCGACGGCCTGGTGATGGATGACATCATCGAGTGCCCCAAGCACAATGGCCGTTTCAACTACAAGACGGGTGATGCCCGCGGCGCGCCGGTCTGCGTCAACCTGAAAACCTATCCGGTCAAGGTCAACGCCGGCAAAGTCCTGATCCAGATCGGATGACTGATATGGCGCGGGGAATGGTCATCATCGGTGCCGGCGAATGCGGTGGGCGCGCAGCGTTGGCGCTGCGCGAGTTGGGCTATGACGGGCCGGTGACGCTGGTCGGTGATGAGCCGCATCTGCCCTACGAACGCCCGCCGCTGTCGAAGGACGCGATGGCCAGCGAAGCGCCCGAGATCAAGGCGATCGCCAGCGACGCAATTCTGGCCGAGAAATCGATCCGGCATATCCATTCCGTTCAGGCCGTGGCGATCGATCGCGCGGCGCATGCGGTGCGCCTGTCGGACGGTTCGGCCCTGCCTTACGACAAGCTCCTGCTGGCAACCGGCTCGATGCCGCGCAAGCTGCCGATGCCGGGACTGGGTTCGCGCTGCGTTTATCTCCGCACCTTCGCCGATGCGCTCGCTATTCGCGCGCATCTCAAGGCAGGCAATCGTATCGCCATCATCGGCGGCGGCTTCATCGGCCTCGAACTCGCCGCCGCGGCACGCAAGCTCGGAGCGTCGGTCACCGTCATCGAGGCGCAGCCGCGCATCCTGATGCGCGGCGTGCCGGCCGAGATCGCCCAAATCATTCATGATGCGCATGTCGCCGAGGGCGTGAAGATCCTGTGCGGCGACGGCATCGCGTCCATCGCCGACGATGGCAACGAGGTGCGCATTGCGCTTGCCGGCGGACAGCAGATATCAGCCGATCTCGCCGTCATCGGCATAGGCGCCGTGCCAGTGACTGGGCTCGCCGCCGAAGCCGGCCTGACGATCGACAATGGCGTCGCTGTCGATGCCGAGTTGCGCAGCAATGATCCCGATATCTTTGCCGCCGGCGATTGCTGCTCGTTTCCGCTCGCTGTCTATGGCGGCCGCCGCGTGCGGCTGGAAGCCTGGCGCAACGCCCAGGAGCAGGGCGCGCTGGCGGCGAGGAACATGCTGGGCGCCGGCGAGGTGCACGCAGCGGTGCCGTGGTTCTGGTCGGATCAATATGGTCTGTCCCTGCAGATCGCGGGCCTCTCGGACGAGGGCCGCAGCACTGTGCGCCGCGACGTCGGCGATGGCGCCTTCATCCTCTTCCATCTGGCCGAGGATGGCAGGCTGGTGGCGGCCAGCGGCATCGGCCCCGGCAACGCGGTCGCCCGCGACATCAGGCTGGCCGAAATGCTGATCGGCAAACGAGCGAAGCCGACGCCGGAAGCGCTGGGATCGCAAGCCGTCAAGCTGAAGTCGTTGCTGGCGGCTTGAGCTTGCGAAGAATGGAGGGCCGAGGCCCTAAAACAGCGCCTTCAGCTCCGCCAATTTGTCGTTGACCAGCCAGCCGTAATAATTCTCCTCCGGCAGCTTCTCCGGCTCGCTGGCGGCGCGGCGCCTGTCGTTCTCCGCCTTCAGCGCATAGGCGCGCTGCTCCGGATTGCCGACATTGTAGAGCGTGGCGGTCAGCCCCGGATTGCCCGAAATATCGAAGCCGGCAATGCTCTTGTAGGCGTCGATCGATTTTTTGATCGTCGCGGCGACGTAAGGCAGCGTCAGGTCGGGATCCATGATGGTCTTGTAGACCGAATTGGGATCGGCGACGTCGAGCTTCGGCAGGCCCGAAACCTTGTGCACGAGATCGCTCATCTGCAAGGCGGTCAGCGGATTGAGCTGGCCGAGGCCGAAGGTCTGGCCGGCATAATAGGGCTGGAAGAAGGTTGCGCCGAAGCGGTCGTCTGGAAAGCTTGTCCCGCCGACGGATTTGCCGCGAAACGAATGGTTCCACACCTGCTCGCGGCATTCCCACAGATCGTAGCTGTCCGACACCCCGGCGCATTTCTTGAATTCCGGCCGCTGCACGAAATCGGTGATGTCCTCGCCGTCGTAAGCGAAGGATAGCTTGCTGGAGAGATAGGAAATCGCCTTGACGTAGTAGGTCTGCAGCCGGTCATAGGCGTCGACATTATAGGTGTGCTCGCCGACGATGGCGCCGACGATGTGCAGAGGATCGATGCCGTAGGTGGCTGCTACCTTCTTGATCTTGCCGCGCAGATCGGCGTCGTTTTGCAGCAAGGCGTAAACCTTGCGGTACTTCGCCTGGAAGGTGGTGTTGGTCGCCTGCGTGCGCCGGCTGGAGGCGCCGGGAATGTCGGGCTGTTCCGCATTGCGGTTTCCCGCCGGCACCAATGTCGCCGCCTCCGCGGCGAACAGCGTCGCCGCCAGCGTCAAGCCGAGAATGATCAGGATCAGTTTTTTCATGCGCCGCCGCCTAAGCAATTCCAGGAAAAGTGTGAAACGGTTTTCCGTCCGGAATTGCGTCAAAACAAAGAGATAGAGTGGTTCACCGTCTCCGGGAAACGGTGAACTGCCCTAGAGAATTGCCGCGCAAACTAGGTAAAGCTCTTGATTGAGTCGAGAGCACCCCTTCACCCGGCAATACGAAAGGTGGCCTGATGGTACCATCTGGCCACACATGATTCTATTTGCCGGAATCTGTTGCTTAAGCCGGCGCCGGAATGACCCGGCGCCGTCGTTTAAAGGATGAATCGCGACAAATCTGTGTTTCGCGACAGGTCGCCGACATGCTTTTCGACATAAGCGGCGTCGATGGTGACCGCCGTGCCATTGCGGTCGGGCGCGTCGTAGGAGATGTCGTCCAGCACCCGCTCCATCACCGTCTGCAACCGCCTTGCGCCGATGTTCTCGACGCTGGCGTTGAGGTCGACGGCGATGCCGGCCAGCGAATCGATGGCGTCGTCGGTGAAGGTCAGGTCGACGCCTTCTGTCTTCATCAGCGCGATATACTGCTTGATCAGGCTCGCCTCGGTCTCGGTCAGGATGCGGACGAAATCGTCCTTCTCCAGCGCGCGCAACTCGACGCGGATCGGCAGGCGGCCCTGCAATTCCGGCAACAGGTCGGACGGCTTGGAGACGTGGAACGCACCCGAGGCGATGAACAGGATGTGGTCGGTCTTCAACGGTCCGTATTTGGTCGCCACGGTGGTGCCCTCGATCAGCGGCAGCAGGTCGCGCTGCACGCCTTCGCGAGAAACGCCGGCACCCATGCCACCTTCACGTGACGCGATCTTGTCGATCTCGTCGAGGAAGACGATGCCGTCATTCTCCGTCGCGTCGAGCGCCCGGCGCACCACCTCATCCTGGTCGAGCAGCTTGTCGGACTCATCGTTGACCAGCAGCGCGTAGGATTCCTTGACCGTCGTCTTGCGCGCCTTGGTCTTCTTGCCGCCCATCGCCTTCGACAGCATGTCGTTGATGTTGAGCACGCCGATATTGGCGCCCGGCATGCCGGGGATCTCGAAGCCTGGCATACCGCCAGTGCCGGTGTCGGCGACTTCGATCTCGATCTCCTTGTCGTCTAGCTCGCCATCGCGCAGCTTCTTGCGGAAGCTATCGCGCGTCGCCGGGCTCGCTGTCTTGCCGACAAGCGATTCCAGCACCCGTTCCTCGGCGTTGATGTGGGCGCGCGCCTTGACGTCCTCGCGCATCTTCTCGCGCACCAGGCCGATGGCGATCTCGACCAGGTCGCGGATGATCTGTTCGACGTCACGGCCGACATAGCCGACTTCGGTGAACTTGGTCGCCTCGACCTTGACGAAAGGCGCACCGGCCAGCCGCGCCAGGCGGCGCGAGATCTCGGTCTTGCCGACGCCCGTCGGCCCGATCATCAGGATGTTCTTCGGCATCACCTCTTCGCGCATCTGGCCTTCCAGCTGCTGGCGGCGCCAGCGGTTGCGCAAGGCAATGGCCACGGCGCGCTTGGCGTCCTTCTGGCCGATGATGAAGCGGTCGAGTTCCGAAACGATTTCGCGGGGAGAGAATGTGCTCATATGACTAAATTCCACTTTGCCACTGCTTGATGGCCTCGAACGGATGCAGCAGCATGATCACGTTGAGTGTCAGATTGTCCCGGATGAGATAGCCGGTACCCAGTTCGAAGATGATGGCAAGGCTGACGATCACCCATATAGGTAGCCTTCGCGCCATCACAAATCCCAGCACCATGGCCAGTGTGTCGGACACCGAATTGATGATGCTGTCGCCGTAATAATCGAGCGAGATGGTACCGGCGCGGTAGCGGTCGATGATGAACGGGCTGTTCTCGACCAGTTCCCAGCCGCCTTCGATGAAAACGGCGAATGCAAGCCTCAGGCCGATCGGTGAGCGCGGGAACAAAAACCGCGCCAGGGCATAGAACAGGAAGCCGTGGATGAGATGCGAGGGCGTGTACCAGTCCGAAATATGCTGGGAATTCTCCGAACTCTGCACGACGCCATGCCAGAGCTTGACGTAGCCGCAGGTGCAGATCGGTGTCCGTCCCATCAAATAAAGCGTGACGGCCTGGATGATGATCAGGCCAAGCACGATGAGCAGCCCCATCCGCCAGCTGTTTTCGTAGGCCGAGAGGTTTTTGTCCTCGCCGGATGCTTTCATGCCCTCATTCCCCCTCATGCCCGTCGTGCTCTTCGGTCATCACAGCCCGCTACGCCTTCAGCGGCGGCAGCCAGCGGATTACGGCCGCCGGCAAAGTGGGCTTGACGACAATTCGCCGGATACGCTGCCAGCCCGCCCCGAAAAGGATGATCAACGCGCCGACAACGACCAAGATCAAGGCAAAAGGCGGAATGCCAGTCGAATGGGAGGCGGAGTTGACCAGATAGTAGATGCCCAGCGAGCCGAAATAGGCCAATGTGGGAACCAACAGCGAACGGCGGTCTATGGCAAGCGCAACATAAACGAAGCCAAGGATCAGGATCGTCAGCATGATGGTCGCATTGGCGTCGGGCGCGATATGTCCAAATGCGACGTTCTGGCCAGTTGCCATGATAAAGAGCGGATGCACCAGCATGGGCGCCGATACGACATGCAGCCAGAACGCACAATCGGACCAGATCTTGCGCCGATCCCGGTCGTGGATGTCGAAAGCCACGGCCGTCGAGAATACGATCAGGCCGCAGATCAGCGGCATGTAGAGTGCCGCGCGGAGCAATTCGGGAACATCCTCGAGGCTTGGCGGCGCAACCGCGCCTGTCGTCACGCCGTCGTACAGGATTATTGCCGTTTGCAGGAAAGCAAGCAGTGTAAAGGCGATGGCGATGACCCCGGCAAGGACGGGGACGCGAAAGCGCCAGAAATAGATTACCGCCGCCGCTATTCCCCCGCCGAGAAACAGATATCCGGCCCGGGAAGCCGTCTGGCGCAACGCCAATAGCTGCCAGATGGTCTCCGGCATGCGGATGTCAAAGCTGGCCTCAACCCGCAGTGCCAGCGCGACCAGGATGGCGACCATGAAGATCAGGGCAAGCACGGAAGAAGACAATTTCATCCGGTGCTGACGCGTGACAATTTCGGCGAGCGCCCAGGCGAAAACCGCAAGAATGCCGGCAATCCAGAACGTCTGACCAGGAAGCATGGTGATGAGGACGAAGAAGATACCGGCGTTGAGCAGAACAGTCCCCACGGTGATGAAGAGATCATTGCCGCCGCCGACCAGCCGCAGGTTTTCCTCGTCACCCTCATCATCGACGCGCTGCGCCTCAGCCGCGACCGAGCGTTCCATGGCCTCAAGTTGATCCCGCAGCGCCTGCGAAATCAGACCCGCGGCGATTGCCTTGTCGAGTGTTTCCGCGCGGATCAATCGGGCTCCTGTGGCGCGTCGCGCGCCATCATCAATGCTGGCCCGTATTCCGATGTTCTGGTGTCAAAGGCAACAAAGCCGGCTTTCTCATAGGCTCGGATGGCCCGTTCATTGGATGGATCCGGGTCTATGATGACGCGCGGCACGCCTTCCTCGAACAGCTGTTCGACGAACTGGCGCACGATTGCCGAGCCATGGCCGAGCCCGAGCAGCTCCGGCCGGCCGATCGACAGGTCGATGCCGAGCGTGCCGAACGGCTGGTCGGCATAGGGATGGTCGTCTTCCATGTGCGGATCGTAGCTTTGCAGATAGGCAATCGGCTTGCCGTCGAGTTCGACGATCAGCGGCTCGACGGAAATGCTATCGATGTGCTCGCGAATCTCGGCGATTTCCGTTTCGGGATCGTCCCACCACTCCGCGACATGCGGCTCGGCGAGCCAGCCGGCAATCATCGGCAGGTCTTTCTCGGTTACCGGCCGAAAATCATACCTGTCTTCTTGTTCAACCATGATCTTTCCCGAAAACCGGTTTCCACTTTTCGGGATCATGATTGGCGGCCGGGTCAGCCGGCATCGAGCGTTTCGATGACGAAATTATTGTTGGTGTAGACGCAGATGTCGGATGCGATCTGCATCGCCTTGCGAGCGATCTCCTCGGCGTCCTTGTCGCTGTCCATCAGCGCGCGCGCCGCGGCCAGCGCGTAATTGCCGCCCGAACCGATGGCCATGACGCCATGTTCGGGCTCGAGCACGTCGCCGGTGCCGGTCAGCGCCAGCGAGACCGACTTGTCGGCAACCAGCATCATCGCTTCCAGCCGGCGCAGATAGCGGTCAGTGCGCCAGTCCTTGGCGAGTTCGACGCAGGCGCGCGTCAGCTGGTCGGGATATTGTTCGAGCTTGGCTTCGAGCCGCTCCAGAAGGGTGAAGGCATCGGCCGTGGCGCCGGCGAAACCGGCGATCACATTGCCGCCCTTGCCGATGCGACGCACCTTTTTGGCGTTGCCCTTCATGATGGTCTGGCCAAGGCTGACCTGGCCATCGCCGGCGATCACCACCTTGTTGCCCTTGCGCACCGTCACGATGGTCGTGGCGTGCATGGTCAGTTCATTCGACATTTCCTGGCTCCGAGCAGCGCTATCCCAAAAGGCGATTGGCGCGGTACGAGTGACTTGATCGGCCATATGTATGCATGGGCCCGGTGATTGCAAACGGCTCGATACCCGACCGGGATGGCAACTGGCAATCGCCGGATCATGCTGCTAGAAGGCTCTCGTTTTCAAGCCGGTGAAGGCTTGGAACGCGTGAAAACCCTGGGACAAGGACAAGGTCATGCTGCCCCGTTCCGCCGAAGCCAGCCGCAAGACCAAGGAAACCGATATCGCGGTATCGGTCCATGTCGACGGTTCGGGCAAATCAGACATTTCGACGGGCGTCGGCTTCTTCGACCATATGCTGGACCAGCTTTCCCGCCACTCGCTGATCGACATGACGGTCAGGGCCAAGGGCGACCTGCACATCGACGACCACCACACGGTCGAGGATACCGGCATCGCGCTCGGCCAGGCGCTGGCCAAGGCACTCGGCGAACGGCGCGGCATCATGCGCTATGCCTCGATCGACCTTGCCATGGACGAAACGCTGACGCGTGCGGCGATCGACGTGTCCGGCCGTCCTTTCCTGGTCTGGAACGTTTCCTTCTCGTCGCCGAAGATCGGCACCTTCGACACCGAACTGGTGCGCGAGTTCTTCCAGGCGCTGGCGCAGAATGCCGGCATCACGCTGCATGTCACCAATCATTACGGCGCCAACAACCACCACATCGCCGAGACCTGCTTCAAGGCGGTGGCGCGTGCGCTGCGCACGGCACTCGAACGCGATCCGCGTCAGCCGGACGCGGTTCCTTCCACCAAGGGATCTTTGAAGGGATAGCGTCATGGCCGCCTATGTCGTCATGGAACCGCCCGGCGGCAGTGAGAAAGCCGATACAACGGCCTTTGTCCGCGATGGCTTCGCCTGGCTCGGTTTTCTGGTGCCGCCGCTATGGCTCGCCTGGCACCGGCTGTGGATCGAAGCAGCCCTTGCCTTCGTCATCATGGGCCTGCTTTCGATGCTCGGCCAAAAGCTCGGTCTTGGGCTGGCCGACTCGCTGCTGTCGCTGCTGGTTTCGCTCTATGTCGGACTGGAAGGACAGGCGCTGCGCATATCGGCACTTCGCCGGCGCGGCTGGCACGAATGGGGCGTGGTCGAGGCCGGATGGCTCGATGATGCCGATACGCGCTATGCGCTCGAGACGGATGCGCTTGCCGATGAGGCTGCCCCGGTGCAACGCATGGTCCCGGACGCTGCTCGCGCGCGGCCCGCGCAGCCGGGCATGGCGTTGGGGCTGACCCACATTCCGGGAAGACGCTGACATGCGGGTTGCCATCATCGACTACGGTTCGGGCAATCTGCGCTCGGCCACCAAGGCTTTCGAGCGCGCCGCGCGGGAAGCCGGCATATCAGCGGACATCGACCTGACCGCCGATGCCGAACGGGTGCGTACCGCTGATCGCATCGTCCTGCCCGGCGTCGGCGCCTACGCCGACTGCGCGGCCGGCTTGCATGCCGTCGAAGGTATGTGGGAAGCGGTGGAAGAAGTCGCGATCGGTAAAGGCCGGCCCTTCCTCGGCATCTGCGTCGGCATGCAGCTGATGTCGCAGCGTGGCCTCGAAAAGACAATTACCAACGGCTTTGGCTGGATATCAGGCGACGTCAAGGAGATCACGCCCGCCGATCCGGCGCTGAAAATCCCGCAGATCGGCTGGAACACGATCGAACTCAAACGCCGGCATCCGCTGTTTGCCGGCATTCCGACCGGGCCGGACGGGCTGCACGCCTATTTCGTCCATTCCTACCATCTCGATGCGCGCAAGGCGGACGAGGTCCTGGCGGTCGCCGACTATGGCGGCCCGGTGACGGCCGCCGTTGCCCGTGACAATCTCGTCGGCACGCAGTTCCACCCCGAAAAGAGCCAGGCGCTGGGCCTTGCCCTGATCACCAATTTCCTGCGCTGGAGGCCCTGAGCATGATCCCGAAAAATGGCCCCCGGTTTTCTCGGACAAACGGTTCCCGTTTGTCCAGAGATCATGCTCAAGCGAAGGGATAACGCATGAGCAAGAAGGGCTATTGGATGGCGATGATCGATGTCCGCGATCCCGATGTGTATAAGCAGTACATCGAGGCGAATGCCGTCGCCTTCGCGAAATACGGCGCTAAATTTCCAGTGCGGGCCGGTCGTTACGAGAATCCCGAAGGACCGACCGGCAACCGTCATGTGCTGGTTGAGTTCGACTCCTACGACAAGGCGGTCGAATGCTATCATTCGCCGGAATATCAACACGCCTCGAAGTTCCGGCTTGCCGCCTCATCAGGCCATTTCGTCATCGTTGAAGGCGCCTGAACGGATGATCCTTTTCCCAGCCATCGACCTCAAGGACGGCCAATGCGTGCGCCTCAAGCACGGCGACATGGCCACCGCGACCATCTACAATGACGACCCGGCAGCCCAGGCCAAAGCCTTCGAGCAGCAGGGCTTCGAGTGGCTGCATGTCGTCGACCTCAATGGCGCCTTCCAGGGCCAGAGCGTCAACAGTGCGGCGGTCGGCGCCATCCTCAAGGCGACGAAAAACCCGGTGCAGCTCGGCGGTGGCATCCGCACGCTGGCGCAGATCGAGGACTGGCTCGATCGCGGGCTGGCCCGCGTCATCCTCGGCACGGTGGCGGTGCGCGATCCCGACCTGGTCAAGCAAGCTTGCAAGACGTTTCCGGGCAAGGTGGCCGTCGGCATCGATGCCAAGGGCGGCAAGGTCGCCGTCGAGGGCTGGGCCGAGGCGTCGAGCCTCGGCGTTATCGAACTGGCGAAGAAATTCGAGGGCGCCGGCGTCGCCGCCATCATCTATACCGACATCGACCGTGACGGCGTCCTGACCGGCATCAACTGGGATGCCACCATCGACCTCGCCGACGCCGTGTCGATCCCGGTCATCGCGTCCGGCGGCCTCGCATCGATCGCCGACATCGTGCGCATGACCATGCCCGATGCGCAGAAGCTCGAAGGCGCCATCTCCGGCCGCGCGCTCTATGACGGCCGCATCGATCCGGCCGAGGCTCTGGCGATCCTGCAGGGCAAGGCGGAGACGCGGACGTGAACATCTCCATCATCCTGGCCTCCTATGATAGCGGCCATTACCATGGCGGCATGGGCCAGGGTCCGGATGCGCTGATATCAGGCGGGCTTGTCGACGCCCTGACGATGGCCGGCCACGATGTGATGGTCGAGGATATCGGCAAGGTTGGAGATGCCCAGGAGCGCGAAATCGCCACCGGCTTTGCTGTCTGCAACGCGGTTGCGACCGAGGTTCGCCTTGCCCGTGACGCCGGTCGGTTTCCCATCGTCCTTGCCGGAAACTGCCTGACCAGCGCCGGCGCGGTCGCCGGCGAGGACGCCGATGCGATCATCTGGGCCGACCAGCACGGCGACCTCAACACGCCCGAGACATCCACATACGGCTTTCTCGACGGCATGGCGCTGGCGACGGTGCTTGGCCTGTGCTGGCGGCCGATGGCGGCGGCCATCCCCGGCTTCAAGCCGATCGATCCCTCACGCTGTGTGCTCGTCAACGCGCGCGACCTCGATCCGGCGGAAAAGCAACTCCTCGAAACATTGCCGATAATCCGGACGGAATGCCCCGGAGTGGCCCAGGCGACCGAAAGACTGAAGGTCGCCGGTGCCAAACGCGTGCACATGCATCTCGACATGGACGTACACGATCCCCGGGAGTTGCAGGCCAACCGCTATGTCAGTTCCGGCGGGCCGAGCCCGGAACAGTTGCGCGACGCCACTTGCGCCATGGCACTTGCGGTGCCGGTCGTCGGCATCACCGTCTCCGCCTACGATCCGGCTTTCGACGCGCAGGGCGACGTCCCGCCGCTGGTCGGTCAGTTGCTCAACGATCTCATCGCCACGATAGAGGGCCGCTGATGCTCAAAGCCCGTGTCATCCCCTGCCTCGACGTCAAGAACGGTCGCGTCGTCAAGGGCGTCAACTTCGTCGATCTCATCGACGCCGGCGATCCAGTCGAGGCGGCCAAGGCCTATGACGCGGCTGGCGCCGACGAACTCTGCTTTCTCGACATCACCGCTTCGTCGGTCAAGCGCGAGACCATCTTCGCAATCGTCGC
>NZ_JAMYSA010000144.1:0-13237 GCF_040321735.1 Mesorhizobium sp. M0293 | reverse complement strand
AAGGGTGGCTCGATCACCTATTGCGTCGTCTGCAGCTTCGACAATCTCAACCCTTTCATCCTCAAGAGCCTGCGCACGACGGCGCGCGGCATGATGGACACGATCTTCGGCAATCTGGTCTTCGAGCCGCTGATGCAGCGCAATGCCGACGAGGCTTTCACGCTTTACGGGCTGCTCGCCGACACCGCCGACATGGACCCGGAGCGCCGGAGCATCGAATTCCATCTGAACCCGAAGGCCAAGTGGTCGGACGGTCAGGCGGTGACGCCGGAGGACGTGCTCTTCAGCTATGAAGTCTATACCGAGAAAGGGCGACCCCCTTACAGCGACCGCATGGCCAGGGTCGCAAAGCTCGAAAAGACCGGCGACCATAGCGTGCGTTTCACCTTCAACGACAAGGCCGATCGCGAATTCCCGCTGATCATCGCGCTGACGCCGATCATCCCGAAGCACGCCTTCGACAAGGAAACCTTCGACAAGACGACGCTGAAGCCGGTGATCGGCAGTGGTCCCTATACGATCGCGCAGGTACAGCCCGGTCAGCGCATCGTCTTCAAGCGCAATCCGGACTACTGGGGCAAGGATATCCCGGCCAAGCGCGGTTTCGACAATTACGACCAGATCACCATCGAGTATTTCCTCAACGCCAACGCCAAGCTCGAAGCGTTCAAGAAGGGCCTTTGCGCCATCGACGACGACGGCGATCCGGTGAAACGCGAGCGCGATCTCGATTTTCCCGCCTTCCACAAGGGAGACGTGGTCGCGGAAACCTTCGACACCGGGATTCCGCCCGTGGTGACCGGTTTCCTGTTCAACACGAGGCTGCAGAAGTTTTCCAACCCGGTCGTGCGGCGCGCGCTCGGCATGCTCTATGACTTCGAATGGGCCAACAAGAACCTGTTCGGCGGCAAATACACGCGCACGATGAGTTACTGGCAGAATTCCGAGCTTTCCGCGCTCGGTCATCCGGCCGACGACAGGGAGAAGGCGCTTCTGGCGCCCTATCCCGGCCGTGTGCCGGCCGATGTCATGGACGGCACTTACCGGCCACCGGTGACTGACGGATCAGGCCAGGACCGCCGCGTATTGAAGGCAGCTTTCGACCTGCTGAAAAGTGCCGGCTACCACGTGCAGAATGGAACAATGCTCGATGCCGAGGGCAAACCTTTCGGCTTCGAGATCCTGACCGCCTCGCAGGACGAGGAGCGCCTTGCCGGCATCTACCAGCGCACGCTGGAGAAGATCGGCATCGACCTCACCATTCGCAGCCTCGATGGCGATCAGATCCAGTCGCGCAAGCAGCGCTTCGATTTCGAGGTCCTGGTCGGATCGAGCGGCTTCAACAATTCGCTGTCGCCCGGCATCGAACAGACCGGGCGTTGGAGTTCGGCCGCGGCCAGGACGGAAGGCTCGTTCAATCTTGCCGGCGTGGCCGATCCGGCGGTGGACGCGGCAATCGAAGCGATGCTGCGCGCCCGCTCGAAGGAGGATTATGTCGCTGCCGTTCGTGTTCTCGACCGGCTGCTGATCTCCGGCAACTACATGGTACCGATGCAGCACAACACGCAGCAATGGATTGCCTACTGGAACTATCTGGAACATCCGCAAAAGACGCCCATATTTGGGTATCAACTGCCGACCTGGTGGCGCAAGCCGAACTGAAATTCAGGAGAACGAGATGAGCGAACCGAACGCCGTCACCGTCGATGTGGTGTCCGACGTCGTCTGCCCATGGTGCTTCATCGGTCAGAAGCGGCTCGACAAGGCGATTGCCGCTGTCGGCGATGTCGACGTGCATGTCCGCTGGCGGCCGTTCCAGCTCGATCCGACCATTCCGGCGCAGGGCAAGGATCGGCACGAATACATGCTGGCCAAGTTCGGCAGCGATGAACGTATCCGCGAGATTCATGCCCGCATTGAGCCGTTGGGCGAAGCCGAAGGTATTTCCTTCGCCTTCGACGCCATCAAGGTGGCGCCGAATACGCTCGATGCGCACCGCGTGATCCGCTGGGCCGGTGCTGCCGGCGAAGCCGTGCAGAACAGGCTTGTGCGCCGGCTGTTCCAGCTGAATTTCGAGGAAGGCGCCAATATCGGCGACCATGCCGTGTTGACCGAAGCCGCGCGCGAAGCCGGCATGGACGCATCAGTGGTTGCCACGCTTTTGCCGACCGACGCCGATGTAGAGGCGGTTCGCACCGAGATCGCCACCGCGTCGCGCATGGGCATATCTGGCGTGCCGTGCTTCCTGCTCGAAGACAAATATGCGGTCATGGGTGCGCAGGATGCCGATACCCTGGCCGATGCCATTCGTCAGGTGGCGGCTGCCAAGGCGCGCGGCGAATTGGAAAAGGTCGGCTGAGGCCGGCACCCTCACCTTTCCGACAAGAGCAAGTCTTACTTCACCGTCACCTTGGCCTTGCTGATAAAAAATCCATGGCCGTTCGTGGCCGTGCAAGTCAGTCCCTTGGTTGACGACTGGCACGAGAACGGCCCCGCACTCCAGCTGTTGCCGTAGCCAAGCTTGTCGACATCGCTGCAGCAGCCCTGCTCGCCTGGGTTCTTGATCAGCGTGGCCGGCCCCTTGGGTCCGAGGATGATGGTGACGTAGCGCGGTTCGACCCGCGAGCAGCTCAGCTCCGGGCCGCCATCCCTTGGCTCGTAGGTGCTGGTGCCGCCTTTCGCCGTGTAGATGCAGCCAATGTTGCCGGACGGCGTGTTGAACTCGATCTGGCCTTCGGCGCTGGCCGGGATGCTCTGCGAGGCGGCATGCGCCAAAGATACCGAGGCAAAGAGAGGCAGCCAGGCGAAGAGGGACAGGATTGCGGCCGCGCGTGCAAGCATTGGGAACTTCCTTGTTGGAGAACCGGACATGCATGTGTGTCGACAATGCCCGGCAAGGTTCAATCCCGAACGGATGAATTGTCAAACGCAGTTCCTCGGCTGACCCGACAAGACGGAACGCGCTGCTCAGACGATTTTCCGGTCACTTCCTGACTCCGGCAAGGATAATGACGGCCGGCGCGGCGAGATCACAAACGGCAATTTTCGGGTTTCCAGGCCAGCCCGCAGTGAGAAAACAGACCGGTCCACATGATTTCCAGTTCACAAAACCGTGTGAAAACCCTTCCCTAGGGGAAGCTACTCGGACGGTCTGACTTCCCAGATCAAACATTTGAAATCAATAACGATATCCTGATTTTTGCCGACCGTTGGCGCCATATTTCAGCGTGCAATCTGTTGCCTCACAGCAACGGAAGCCGGGGTAATCCGGTCGGCCCGGTTTTAAATTAATGGAAAATGATCAATTGGTGTTACCATCCGTAACAAAAGAAAAAAGGTTTGGGCGGGATAGTGATTCGGGTCGATAGACCATCGCAAGAGTCAGTACCGGAAAAAACACCTCGCGATGCCGCAGGGCGATCGCTTCTGACGCCGGTATCGTCGATGCGCAGCTTCTGGGGCCTGATGCGGGCCTACTGGGTCTCGGACCGCTGGAAGGAAGCCTGGACACTGACGCTGGTGATCGCACTGCTCACGGCGCTGTCCAGCAAAGCCGGTGTCTGGTTCGCCGAAGCCTCCGGCGAACTGGTCAACTCGATCGCCTTCTTCCATGACGCCGCCAACACCACGCCGCTTCGCTCGCTGCTGGTCAATGCCGGCATCCTCGTGCTGCTGGTCGTGCTCAAGGACGCCGGCTTCACCGGCATACGCAGCCTCGTGTCAGCGACGTTGCATCGCAAATGGCGCGGCTGGCTGGACAGCCGCTTCAACGAAGCGCTGCTCGACACCAATCATACGCATTTCCACGCCCAGCATGGTTCGTCCGGCAATGCCGCTCCCGACAACATCGATCAGCGCATCCAGGAATCGATCAAGGACATGACCGGCGGAGCCATCGGTCTCGCCATGGGCGTCCTGGGCGTTGCCACATCGCTTTATTTCGTCGGCCAGAAATTGCTTGAAAACTCGGCGGAAGTGAAAGGGCTGGAATTCCTCGGCAGCTACGGCAGCGCGGTTCTGGCTTTCCTGGCGGTCGCCACCTACGTACCGCTTAACACTTGGATCGCGGTCAAACTGGGTCGTCTGCTGGAACGGCTCAACGTCAGGATGCAGCAATCCGAAGGCAGCTATCGCGGCGAGCTGACCACTTTCCTGCGTCGCAGCTTCCATGTCGCGGCCTCGCAAGGCGAGCACGTGCAGAAGACGATGCACAATCGACTTTATGTCGACATCGACCGCACTTGGGCGCGGCTGAATATCGTCAACACAGGCTACAATTCGTTCGAGCTGATCTACAATTTCATTGGTGCCCGCATTGTCGCCTATGGACCTGGCCTGGTGCCGTTCATCCACAACGGTTTCGATCTCAAGGGCTACATAACCGGCTCCGAGCTGGTCAATTCGCTGATCAGTCAATGCTCGTGGTTCATCCACGTCATGCCGAACATCGCCACGCTGCGTGCCAACAGCCAGCGTGTCACCGAGTTGGCCAATGCGATCGAGAATGTCCAGCACCCACAGGAATTCTACAGCCAGACCGGCCGCTCCGACTTCCACTATGCCAGCCAGAACCCGGTTTTCGGCCTGACCATCCAAAAACTCGAACTGGCGCATCAGGGCGAGGACGCCACCCCCTTCCTCAGTGCCGCCAATTTGCGCTTCCGGCGCGGCGAGTGGACGTTCCTGAAAGGCGAATCGGGTTGCGGCAAGACCTCGCTGATCAAGGCGATCAACGGCCTGTGGCCGTATGGCCGCGGCACCATCGTCTTCCCCGAAGGCGTGAAGAGCTTCTATGCCGCCCAGGAGGTCAAGCTACAGCCGGTGTCGCTGAAACAGCTGGTCTGCCTGCCCGGCTCCGAGCACGACCATGGCGATGCGCAGGTCGCGTCGGCATTGCACAAGGCCGGGCTTGGCGATTTCATCGAACACATGGCCGACGAAAACCGCGAGGGCAAAAGCTGGGATCAGGTCCTGTCGGGCGGCCAGAAACAGAAGCTGGTAGTGGCCCGCATCGTGCTGCAGCAACCGGGGCTGCTGTTTCTTGACGAGGCGACCGGCGCGCTCGATCCCGATGGCAAGGTTGCCTTCCACCAGGCCATCAAGGACAACTGCCCCGATGTCACGGTGATCAGCGTCATGCACGAGGCGGTGGCGCCACGATCGATGACAGGCAGCGAATTCTACCACAGCATCGTCGCGATCGCCGACGGTGTCGCCACCAAGAAGCCGCTGGTTCCGACCCTGCCTGTCGAGCTCACCACCATTCTCACGCAGCCGAGGCCGGTCGAGGACAAGTGGCTGCGTTTCTCGCGCCGGCTGAAGCAGAAATAACGACGCTGTGACCGAGCCGGCCGCGACTTGCGGCGGCAGGCGATCACAGTCTCGCGATCTCGGCCGCTCGCCGGCATTTTCCTTCCTCCCTGCGATTGACACGGCAAAGCGCGCTCCTATGTTGCGCCCGCTTGCAGATAGTCAAACGCGAACCCGCAAGCGGAAAGGTCACCGCGCCATGCCTGGCGACAGTCACAGTCGAACGCAACCGCCGTCCGCCTAGACGTGACCTCCAATGGTTCATGTCCTGCCGGACGGCAAGGAGTGAGCCATGAACGAATTTACCGCCGTAGCGAGCGACGAGGCTGTCGCGATCGCCCGTATCCTAGCCAACGATCACGTCGCCGACATTGTCGAGGCCCTGAACAGGGAGCCGCGAGAAACCGCGACGGAGCTGCTTTGTGAAGTGACGTTCGAGCGGCTGGTCGAGATCTTCGATCAGCCTGAACTCGACGGCGCGTTCGAACTCATGGAGGCACTGCCGCGCGCCAAGGCGGGCAAGCTGCTCACCGCCATGTCGGTCGACCGTGCCGCCGACATCCTGCGCGAGCTCGACGAGCCGGCCCGTTCCGAGCTGCTCGGCGGGCTTGCGCCGCCGCTGCGCGCCACGTTGCTTGCCATTCTCGGCTATCCCGAAGGCAGCGCCGCATCGATCATGACGACGGAGTTCGTCAGCGTGCCCTCGGACTGGACCGTCGGCCGCACGCTCGACTACATCCGCAAGGTCGAGCGGACGCGCGAGACCGTCTACGCGATCTATATCGTCGATCCGCAAACGCACCTCCTTGTGCGGTCGACTGGCCTGCGCCGGCTGATCACCGGTGAGCCGGACGATTCGATCATGACGGTGGCGCCGGATCGTGTTCCGGTGACGGTCGGCCCACTGACCGATCGCGAAACCCTGGCGCAGACGATCTCCAAATACGATCTGCTTGCCGTCCCGGTCGTCGACCACGGCAAGATCCTCGGCATCGTCACCATCGACGACATTATCGACACGATGATCGAGGAGACGACGGAGGATGTGCACCGTTTCGGCGGCATGGAGGCACTGGACGAGCCGTATATGAAGATGAGCTTCCTCGCCATGATCAGGAAGCGCGGCGGCTGGCTGTGCGCGCTGTTCATCTCGGAGATGCTGACGGCCAACGCCATGCAGAGCTATGAGGGCGAGCTGGAGAAGGCGATCGTGCTGACGCTGTTCATCCCGCTGATCATGAGCTCTGGCGGCAATTCCGGCTCGCAGGCGACCTCGTTGGTCATCCGTGCGCTGGCGCTGCGCGAGATCGGTCTCGGCGACTGGTGGCGGGTGGCGCTGCGCGAACTGCCCACCGGCATCGTGCTGGGTGCCATGCTCGGCGTGGTCGGCATCTGCCGCATCGCGCTCTGGCAATATATGGGCTTCTACGATTATGGCCCGCACTGGCCGCTGATCGCCACGACGGTGGGCGCGGCACTGGTCGGCATCGTCACGTTCGGCTCGCTGTCTGGGTCTATGCTGCCGTTTGCCCTGAAACGCATCGGCTTCGATCCGGCCAGCGCATCGGCGCCGTTCGTCGCCACGCTGGTCGATGTCACCGGCCTGGTGATCTATTTCTCGGTGGCGCTGGTGATCTTGCGCGGGACGCTGCTGTAGCGGCCAGTGTTGGACAACGACAACCGCACAAGGATTCTTGCGGAGAGGACCCCCACCCTAGCCCTCCCCACAAGGGGGAGGGAATGCTGCCGCGCGCTCTTTTGAAGCTGAGACGCAAGCGACTTGCCAAGGATCGGCATCTACGGAAGTCTCCCTCCCCCTTGTGGGGAGGGGCTAGGGGTGGGGGTATTCGTAGGGCGCCAGCATGGCGTTCCTAAATGCGACTGCTCCGGGTTTTGCCCGTCAATCCACCCGCTCGCCGTCCTTCACGCGATAGGTCGGCTTGTACATGGTGACCAGTTCTTCCGCCGCTGTCGGATGCACCGCCATCGTGCGGTCGAAATCATCCTTGGTCAGGCCGGCTTTCAGCGGAATGGCGAGAAGCTGCGCCATCTCGCCGGCGTCCGGCCCCAATATGTGGGCGCCGAGCACTTTCTTCGACGCGCCATCGACCACCAGTTTCATCAGCATCTTCTCGTCGCGTCCGGACAGCGTGTGCCGCATCGGCCGGAATGTGGCGCGGTAGATTTCGATGTCGGGGAAGCGTTTGACGGCATCGTCCTCCGACAGGCCGACGGTGCCGATCTCCGGTTGCGAAAAGACCGCCGTGGCGATCGTGTCGTGGTCGGGCGCGGTCGGATTTCCCTTGAAGGCGGTTTCGATGAAACACATCGCCTCATGGATCGCCACGGGCGTCAGCTGTACGCGGTTGGTGACGTCGCCGATCGCCCAGATGTTGTCGATGTTGGTTCGGGAGTATTTGTCGACAGCGATCGCACCGATCTTGGTCATCTCCAGGCCGATGCCTTCGAGGCCCATATTCTCGGTGTTGGGAATGCGGCCGATGGCCAGCATCACCTGATCGACCGTCAGCACCTCGCCGCCGCTGATGACCGCGTCGAGCCGGCCGTCCGGCCGCTTGCGCACCCATTCGGACACGGAATGACAGAGGATCTTTATCCCCTTCTTCTCCATCGTCTCGTGCAGCATGCGCCGCAGGTCCATGTCGAAACGGCTGAGGATTTCCTTGCCGCGATAGACCAGCGTGGTGTCGACGCCGAGACCGTGGAAGATGTTGGCGAATTCGACGGCGATGTAGCCGCCACCCTCGATCATGATCGCCTTGGGCAGCTCCTCGAGGTCGAAAGCCTCGTTGGAAAAGATGCAATGTTCGTGGCCGGGCAGCGCCGGATGCGCCGCCGGGCGGCCACCGGTGGCGATCAGGATCTGGTCTGATGTGACGGTACGATCTTCGCTGAGAAGATGCACCACATGCGGGTCGACGATCATGGCGCGCGAATGAAAAGTCTCGCCGCCGACCCCCTCGACATTCCGCTTGTAGATCGCCTCCAGCCGGCTGATCTCACGGTCCTTGTTGGCGACCAGCGTCTGCCAGTCGAAACTGGCTTCGGCCACCGTCCAGCCATAGCCGGCGGCGTCGGCGAAATGCTCCGGAAATTGCGAGGCATAGACATAGAGCTTTTTCGGCACGCAGCCGCGAATGACGCATGTGCCGCCGAAACGGTATTCCTCGGCGATGCCGACGCGCTTGCCGAGTGCGGCCGCCACGCGCGCCGCCCTCACGCCGCCCGAGCCGCCGCCGATGACGAAAAGATCGTAGTCGTAACCGGCCATGACGGCTCCTCGAGCTTCGGAAATTTGAGAGACAGGTAGGCCGCAAAGCGTCAAAAGAAAAGCCCGGACAAGCCGGGCTTTCGCAGATGGCCGCTAGGCCGTTTTGAAACGCAGGATCAGTTGTTGTCCGCGGGCGCCGCACCATCGGCGGGTGCCGCGCCATCCGCCGGGGCGGCAGGCGCTGCGGGCGCCTTTGCCTTGGCGGCCGCGGCCAATGTTTCGCCGACCTGCTGCGCGAGATCGCGGCCGACGCCGTTCTGCCAGATGTCGGCTGCCTTGATCAGGTCGCGGGTCACCGTCGGGCCGCTATCGAGCAGCTTCTTGCCGGCATCGGAATTGTAGAAGGCGGCGATATCGGTCAGTTCCTTTTCGGAGAACACTTTTGCGTAGGCGAGTGCTGCTTCCTTCTCGAGGTCGGCGCGGCGCGACGCCAGCGCCAGAGCCTTCTCGTTGATGGTCTTGCCGATCAGTTCCTGCATGTCCGGGTTCTTCTGGATCAGCTGCGATTCGAGCGCGGCGGCTGCCTGCGGCAAGATGTTGTCGAACGGGTCGGTCGCGTGGATCGCAGCGACCGCGGCGCGGGCGGCCTTCAGGTGCGATTCCGTGACATCCTGCGAAAACGCCGGCGACGAGAAGGCGAAAACGACTGAGGCCGCCAGAAGGATGGAAAGGCTGCGAACCCGGTTATGCAACATCATGATCGGTAGAACTCCCTGGTTTTCGGGCGGCATGGACAGTTTGGATACCGTCGCCGCCGGCGATGATGGCCGCTGACGCCAGCCCGATGAAAAGACCATGCTCGACCACGCCCGGAATGGCGTGGAGAGCATTCGAAAGCGCTCTTGTATCCGGAATGCGGCCAAAAGATGCATCGAGGATAAAATGGCCGCCGTCTGTAACAAAAGCCTGCCCCCCCGTCATCCTCAATATAACCGGACCGGAAAGACCGAGCTTTTCAGCCGCGGCAGCAATCGCGATTTCGGTCGCGCGCAGGCCGAACTGATTGACTTCGATCGGCAGGGGAAAACGGCCGAGCGTGGCGACCATCTTCGACCGGTCGGCAATGACGATCATGCGCTGGGAGGCCGCGGCGACGATCTTCTCGCGCAGCAGCGCACCGCCGCCGCCCTTGATCAAGGTCAGCTCCGGGTCGACTTCGTCGGCGCCATCGACGGTGAGATCGAGCTCGGGCGTTTCCTCCAGCGTCGACAGCGGCACGCCGAGTTCGCGGCAGAGCGAAGCGGTGCGCTCCGAAGTCGGCACGCCGATGACGGTCATGCCGGTGGCAACCTTGTCGGCAAGCAGCCGCACGAACTCTTCGGCCGTGGTGCCGGTGCCGATGCCGAGCCGCATGCCATCGCTCACATGGGCAAGTGCTGCCCGTGCGGCTTCGACCTTCAATTGCCTTGCATCCATGCCGCTTGCTGTCCCGAAACCCAGTGTTTCGGGCTCCTACCATTTTTGCCTGTCCGGTCAAAGCCCTTGGCAAGAGCTCTGCCGATGCGCCGCATCTCATCGACGTGCGCGCGAACCATCAACGGCAGCGGATATAGGAATTATTTCCTCTGTCTCGTTGACCCGGTGACGGCAGGCATGCTACATATTTGGTCATGGTGCTGATTCGCGCCGATAACCCGCCGCCGCGGCGGGTTTTCCATTTCTGGCGGCGCGCCGCCAAAATGTCCGGCCCGATGGGGCTTCCTGAACGAGTTGGCCCGGTGCTTGCCCAGTAAGCTTGCCTTGACGCGCCGCAGCCGCTATCGCCTGCCCCTGTATAAACTTGGCCCAGGACAGACCATGACCCGCCCGATCATCGTGTTCGACCTCGACGGTACGCTGATCGATACGGCGCCGGACCTGCTCGACAGCCTGAACCACAGCCTTGCCGCCAGCGACATCGCGGCGGTCGACGAAGCCGGCTTCAGGCGCTTTGTCGGTCACGGCGGACGGGTGATGATCGAGCGGGCGCATGCGGCCCATCAGCGATCGCTTGATGTCGAGGAGCACGACCGGCTGCTGAAACTCTTCCTCGACCACTACACAATCAACATCCCCGGCAAGTCACGCCCCTACCCCGGCGTCGTCGAGGCGATCGCGCGCTTCGAGAACGCAGGCTATCTCCTGGCCATCTGCACCAACAAGTACGAAGCCAACTCGCTGGCGCTGATCGAGGCGCTCGGCCTGACCAGGCATTTCGCCGCAATTGCCGGACAGGACACGTTCGCGTTCCGCAAGCCCGACCCGCGCCACCTGATCGAGACCATCAAGCTGGCCGGCGGCGACCCGCATCGCGCGCTGATGGTCGGCGATTCGCAAACCGACATCGACACCGCCAAGGCTGCCGGCATTCCGGTGGTGGCCGTCGATTTCGGCTACACCGACCGCCATGTGCGCGAATTCGAACCCTCGGCGGTGATCTCGCATTTCGACGCTCTGACGCTCGACCTGGCGCAAAGGCTGATTGCTGCGGCTGGGCAGTGACGGGAAGTGGCGCAGGCAATCGCATATGGGCAAAGGCTTGCGCCCTACGAATACCCCCACCCCTAACCCCTCCCCACAAGGGGGAGGGAGATTCCGTCGGCGCTGATATCAGCAAATTTCCAACGTTTTCGACGCAAAAGGCGAGAGCGCGGCAGCTTCCCTCCCCCTTGTGGGGAGGGTTAGGGTGGGGGTCCTCTTCGCAAGAATCTATATGCGATTGCCTTGGGAAGCGGCCTGCCCCGCCTCGGCGACAACGCGGAAAGGGCAGCAAATCCGATCCTTAGCGGAACGCCAGACAGCGCCTTGACTTCCCACACCCGCCTCCCTTATATCGCGGCTCGCTTGGCCTTCGGGCAACGAGCGGGCGATTAGCTCAGCGGGAGAGCACACCCTTCACACGGGTGGGGTCGCAGGTTCAATCCCTGCATCGCCCACCATTTCCTTCCTGCGGTCAAGATAGCCATGGTGGAGCTGCCGTCCCGCAGCCGGTCCGAGTAGAGCTATGGCGCTCCCTGTCAGCTGACGATCAGCCACAACGTGATGGAGCGCAGCAACGAGCTGGCCGTGTCGTCGGACTGGCTCGAGCACGTCAAGTGTTCTATTCAAAAGCGCTCAACCAGCATTTGGTGGACCGTGGAACGAAATCTTTGGCGCCCCTACTACAGCGCATTTCCAAAATTCCCTTGCCCGCGATGTAAGTCAGGGCAACTCGCTCTTCATAAAGATAGCCGCCAAACGCTGGAGACGGCATATTCTGTGACCGAGCAGTCTGACTCCAACTGGGAACCGGAGTGGGTGACGGAGCGCTTCATCTGCTTCTTAGTATGCGGGAATAAGCTCTGCGGAGAGGTCGTGGCAGTCTGCGGCCGGGTTACCTCCCAACATCAAGAGCAGTATGAGGGGGAATTGGGCGAGATGGTGAGCTTCAACTCCACCTACTATTCGCCCACTCAAATGTACCCTGCCCCACCAGTATTTCCCATGTCCCCGAAACTTAGCAAGGAATGCGCCGCCCATCTTCGTAAGGCATTCGAGCTGCTGTGGGTGGACCCAGCGTCGTGCGCCAACCGTATCCGGATCTTCCTCGAGCGCTTGCTTGACCAATTCGAGGTCCCCTACATGGGCGTGAATAATAAGGGCGGGGATTATGACATGACGCTGGCTCAGCGTATCGAATACCTGGAAGACAAGAAGCCGGGCCACAAGGACGCATTCAACGCCATGCGCAACGTCGGAAACTTTGGCAGCCACCAAGGCAACGCAAAGTTCGAAACCCTAATCAACTGCTTCGAGATTTTGGAGGAGATGCTCAAGGATCTAGTCGACGGTCGAAAGAGTCGACTGGAGAAGATGACAGCGGCATTGCTGGTCAAGGATGGCAATTTCTAACTATTGACACTCGGGAACAGGAGCATATTCCTACTCAGTTCAGCGGGACCGCCAAAGCCAGCCCGCCACAAGGGAATCCATACGGATTCCTACCTCGGCCGCTTTGGGCCGCACCGCGCCGTCATCCCGCGGGAAGTGCTGCGAGAAGAACTACGACCCTAGCCATAGCCAGGCGCATGAGATGAACTGTGCCGAGCGCAACGCATTCATCCGCAGTGACAACCGGGAATGCTAGGCTTTCGGTTCAAGGAGCCGTTCCCAAGCCGAGGGGAAGGCACATGAGTTCGGCGCCGAACGTGCTATGCTCTCGACTGTGGCAAGGGTAGCGGCCGCGGAAAACTTAACCACGTCGATGCAGCGGAATGAATCGAACAGATTTCACATATGGAAGCTCAGAAAGTGCTGTCTCCATCTGGTGCGTTCGATTCTGAGCTCCCAATGGAGCGTAAACTTGTATTGTATCATCAGCTAGAATTTTCCATTGAGCTTCCAAGTTATTGAACAAAAATCGACCAATGGATTTTAGCGCATTTTTGCGATCTGCGTCAGGCAAATATTCTTCAAGTTGAACATTAAGTACGTATTCTTGCATTCGTGCTGGCGGCATGCGGGAGTTTACCTCGACCGAGAAGCTTTCCGCAGACTCGACTCGTTGCATACGAAGTTCCATTTCCCTCAGCTGACCTGCCACTGAACTGTCATCCAGCTGCGATTAGAGCCTCGACCGTTTTTGTTACGCCTTGTGGCGCGGGTTGAGCAACCGGC
>NZ_JAMYSA010000143.1:0-13238 GCF_040321735.1 Mesorhizobium sp. M0293 | reverse complement strand
ACGCTTTGACCTTGCCGTCGATCTCTTCGCACAGCCGGCTGACCTGGCTTTTGGAGATGCCGCTCATGCCCATGGCCTTGACCAGGTCGTCGACCGAGCGGGTCGAGATCCCTTGGACGTAGGCCTCCTGGATGACGGCGGTCAGCGCCTTCTCGGCCATGCGCCGCGGTTCGAGGAAGCCCGGAAAGTAGGAGCCCTTCCTCAGCTTGGGGATGCGCAGCTCGACGGTGCCGGCCCGCGTCTCCCAGTCTCTATCGCGGTAGCCGTTGCGCTGAGCCGTCCGCAGCGGGTTCTTCTCGCCATAGCCGGCGCCGGTGGCGGCGCCCACCTCCAGCTCCATCAGCCGCTCGGCGGCAAAGCCGATCATCTCGCGCAAGATATCGGCGTCGGGGTCTTCTCTACGAGTGTGCGCAGGTTCATCATGTCGTTGGTCATCGGTGGTTCCTTCGAATCAGGTTGTGTCAGCAACCCGACCTTACCGAAGAACATCGATGACCGCCGCGAAGCCGCTCGCTCGCTACAGCGCTGTTGAGGGCGCGCTCGCGAGCGGCTTCGCTACCGCCGAGCTACACCACCTGTAGGGAGTACGTCATGCCAAGCTGATAATTGCTTGTGGGTGCAAGTCCCATCCGGCCAAAGCCGTAGCGGGCAAGCCGGGACCGAGTCTTGCGGGCGTCGCGGCAACGCGGGGTCTGAAGTGTAGACAGGAGCCATGCGGGGTGGAGATGCTGTTGGCCCTCAAGGCGCGGCTGGCCGGCTTTGGCCTGACTCTCCACGAGGACAAGACGTGGTTGATCGAGTTTGGGCGGTTCGCGGCCCTTTCACGACAGCGGCGTGGCGAGCGGCGACCCGAGACCTTCGCCTTTCTGGGCTTCACCCACTACTGCGGGCGGACCCGGGATGGCCGGTTCATCGTGAAGCACAAGACGGAAGGGAAACGCCTGACGCGCAAGCTGACGGCGCTGCGCCAGGATGCCTGGCGGCTCATGCATGCGCCAATGGCGGGCGTGACGCTGTCGATCCTGTGGGAGGAGTATCGGGCCGTTCATCCCGACGGTTACGCTTACAGCAGATTCTGTGATCTCTTTAGAGGCTTCGAGCGGCGGCTGACGCCAACGATGCGCCAGGTGCATGTCGCCGGAGGGTGTTCGTCGACTATTCCGGCAAGAAGCCGCCGATCGTGGACCGCAAGACCGGCGAGATCCGCGAGGCCGAGATCTTTCTCGGGGTGCTCGGCGCGTCGAGCTACACCTTTGCCGAGGCGACCTGGAGCCAGACCCTGCCGGACTGGATTGGCTCGCATGTGCGCGTGTTCCGCTTCTTTGGCGGCGTCCCGCGGCTGATTGTTCCCGACAATCTGAAGTCCGGCGTGAATCGGTCGAGCTTCTACGACCCCGAGATCAACCGCAGCTTCGGCATGATGGCTTCGCACTACGGTGTCGGCGTTCTGCCGGCGCGACCGAAGCGACCGAAGGATAAAGCCAAGGTCGAATGTGGCGTCCGGTTCGCGCAGAGCTGCATTCTCGGTCGGCTGCGCAACCAGACTTTCTTTTCCCTGGACGAAGCCAATGCCGCTATCCGGGAGGCTGTGGAGCGGATCAACACCCACATCATGCCGTCGCGACCCGTTCGAGACGATGGAACGTCCAGCGCTCGCCGTGCTGCCGGCCGAGGAAGACGAGTTCGCCGAGTGGCGGCTGGCGCGTGTATCGACAGACTATCATGTCGAGTTCGAGCGCTATTTCTACTCCGTGCCGCACAGCCTCATTCTAGAGCAGGTGGATGTCCGGGCGACGAGCCGAACGATCGAGATCTTCTTCAAGGGCAAGCGCGTCGCTGCCCATCAGCGCCGCTATGGCGGGGCCCGTTTTGGAACCGATCCGGACCACATGCCCAGTTCGCACCGCCGCTACGCGGAATGGTCGCCGGAGCGCTTCCGGCGCTGGGCTCGTTCGATCGGTCTACAGACCGAGGGGCTCGTCATCGCCATCCTTTTCCAGCCGGCCGCATCCAGAACAGGGATTCAGGACATGCCTCGGCGTTCTCAAGCTCTACCAGGCGATCGACACAGCGCAGGCCGAAGCCGTTTCGGCCCGTGCTCTCGAGATCGGCGGCCTGAACTGCAAAAGCATCAGCGCCCTCATCAAATCCCACAAAGCCTCCAGGCACACCGCCGAACCTGCCGCCGTCGGCGAGCACGCCAATCTTCGCGGCCCAGGCTACTTTCATTAAGGAGATAATCAAAAAATGCTGACCAATCCCACCATCGACATGCTGCGTGATCTCGGCCTTTCCGGCATGGCCAACACGTTCCAGGAACTGGAGACGCAGCCGGAGGCACGAGCCCTCCAGCACGGCGAATGGCTCGCCCTCCTGCTCGAACGAGAGGCGACAACGCGCCGTCAGAAGCGCTTCGAGGCCAGAGCGTGAGCCGCCAGACTACGTCACGACGCCCAGATCGAGAACGCCGATTTCCGGGCAACCCGCGGTCTCGATCGCAATCTCTTCATGAGGCTGGCGACATGCGACTGGATCAGACAGCGCCATAGCCTGCTCCTGATCGGACAAGCTGGCGTCGGGAAAAGCTGGCTGGCCTGCGCGCTCGGCCACAAGGCATGTCGCGAGGATCTCTCGGTCGCGTACCACCGTGTGCCGCGCCTCTTCGCCTCGCTCGCCCTTGCCCGCGGAGACGGCCGTTACGCGAAGCTGCTCAAGAGCCTGGCCAAAACGGACTTGCTTATTTTAGACGATTGGGGGCCGGAGAAGCCCAACGACGAACAACGCTGCGATCTCCCTGGAAATCGTCGAGGATCGCTACGAGAAGCGTTCCACCATCCTCACAAGTCAAATTCCCGTGGATCACTGGTATGACATGATCGGCAATCCGACCATCGCCGATGCCGTTCTCGACCGCCTTGTTCATAACGCCTATCGCATCGAACTTTCCGGGGAAAGCATGCGCAAACACAAGGTCCTGCCAGTCCCAGACGCAACTCCCGCTTGACCGAAAACGAGTTCGTCGACAATTATCGAAAGAGACCCAGAGGCGCTCTAAGCCGTCCGGCTTCGCCTCGGAATCGCGTCCGGTATTTCGTCTCGGAATCACCGTCCGGAATCATTGGAATACGCAATCTGGCGCTGTTTTTCGCCAGACTGATGCTCGCGCTGCGCGAGCGCCTGGATGGCCGCTTCAACGCCGAGCGGCTGCAGCAACCGCACGATCTCGGCTCCCACCGCCTCGTCGACCCGTAATGCGCCAAACGAGATACAGGGATCACCGTCGGGATTGCTCCGGGTCGCGTCACACTTATAGCGGCCGACATCACCCTTTGCGCCATTATAGCCAACAAGCAGCCGGCGGCCGCAATGACCGCAACGCAATAGCCCGGCGAGCAAAGTCTCTCCCTTGCGCACCGGCCCGCGCACCATCATGCCTTGCCGTTGGCATTGTCAGTAATCAGCTGTTGATTCCTTTCAAAGTTTGCCCAGGGCAAATAGCCTTCGTGATGATCAACGAGCAAGACTGCCCAATCTGAGCGAGCTTTGCGACGGCCGCGCACGATCGCTTGCGGCCATTTTCAATGATCGTCCGACTTCCGGTTCGGCCAAAGGCATAAGCACCAGCATAAACAGGATTGGTGAGAAGGTTGCTCACCGTCGTGTAGACCGGATGTTTCCACAGCACCTGCTGCTGTCCGGAGATCCTGGGGTTGATGTACGGCAGCGCTATCTGGTCACTGCGAAGCGATAAGAACACCTGGCGGATGCTTTGCATTTCGGCAAAGCGGGTGAAGACCAAGCCAATCGCCTCGCGCACGCGCAGGTCGGGATCCATTTCGATCTTGTCAGGGCTCATTTTCACATAGCCGACGGCGACCGTGAAGAAGAGCTCCCCCCGGCGTGCCTTCTGCTTCAGGGCTTCCATCGAACGGGCCCGCAGGAGCGACAGTTCGAGTTCGCTCATTGTCCCTTTCATGCCCAGCAATAACCGATATGGCGGGGTTCGTAGATTCCATCCTCATCGACGATCACCGCGCCAACCAGGCCGCAAAATTCGATCAGCGTGTGCCAGTCGCGTCCGTTGCGCGCCAAGCGCGACATTTCGATTGCGAACACAGCACCGACACGGCCTTCACAGATCGCTGACAGCAGCTTCTCGAAGCCCGGACGACTGACGCCCGAACCCGAGCGCGAGCGGCCGAGGTCGTCATCGATGACTGTCACATCCGTCCAGCCAAGAGCACGGGCGCGCTCGGCAAGGCCATATTGACGCCGCCGGCTCTCATGATTGTTGGCAAGCTGGTCGACGGTCGATGTAGATGAAGGCGCCGCGCGCCAGGTGGTCAGACGTGATCTTCATCGCCGGCTTCCGTCGCTGCGGCGACGCTCAGCGCTTCCGACAGCAGCGCGCTTACCAGTGGCACCAGCTTCGTCCGTTCGGACGTTGCTATCGGCACCGGTGGGGGCTTGCGCACGAAGAGATCCAATCGGCGGTGACAGGATTGACGATGCTTCATGCTTGTCTCCTCCTTCGCGACGGGAATCGTCGCGCAGCACGCTTAGACAGGCATCGAGCTCCAGACGAAGTTCACGCAGATACGTCAGTGGCAGACGGGGACGCTCCGTCACCATCATCGCTTCCGCCCGATCTTCCGTTATCCAGATTGGCAACTGCACCAACGTGCCGTCAGGCTGGCGGATGATCAGAGCCACCTCGTCACCATGGCGATTGCGTCCGGCAACAACACCGCTTCCCCGTAACGGGGATGAAATCGGTAACGGATAATCGTCTCGCCCGACTGATAGCGGGCATTATGAAGTTGTTGCACCGACGCCAGGAACCGCCATGAGCCGGCGCGTGGTGTCATCCTCATGAGCAAGACGTCGTACCTGCCGGTCCAGCTTTTCCTGTTCCGTGCAGGCCTGTTCATGGACGGTCAGAAGCGGCTCGATCACGGATCGAAGCTGATGCCCGTCGACAACCAACGCCACGACCTTTCGCCGAAACTGCGCACCGATTGAGGGACTGAACTGCAGCCCGTACTCTTTCAGCATTGACCGGACTTGGTTCTCGAGATCGCGGCGGATGGCGATAAGTCGCGATCGCGCCACCAGGAGGGATCGGGTTGCCTGGCTCTCTGTGCTTTTGACCTTGACCTCCCGAAACCAGCCGACGCGAACCAGCTCGGCTAGGCCGCGGGCATCGGTCTCATCACTTTTGTTCATTCGAACTGAAAGTGCCGCCTTCGCATGCCGAGCATCAATACAGACGACCGGCAATCCGACCCGTTTAAGCTCATGCCAGAGCCAACTCGGACTTGTCCCCTCGGAGCGCTCGACCGGTGACGCCGTGACGGGGCGGTATCACCAAGACTGGGAATGCCCGAGTGCGCCGCGTCTTGGCAGAGAGCGCTTGGACTTACCGCTATCCGGCCAAACTGGGGAAAAGGAAATACTTCGAAAGCCGCCACATGCCTGAAGTTATAGCGCGACAATCTGGGAGAGATCTGCGCGACAATCTGGATGAGACTCTCAGAGCGCGGTCACGGGCAAATTATCATGCTGATTGTCGCTGGCAAGGCGATTGTCGGTTTCTGATTGCCGCTCCGCGACAAGTTCGTGCGTGTTTTTGATTGTCGCGTAGGAGGCGGGCCTGCCGCGCTGGCGTTTGGCGGACCTGCGCCTGTAGCTTTTCGACATTCATCTCGAAGATCGTTGCATGATGAACAAGTCGGTCCACCGCGGCGAGGGTCATGGCGGGATCCGGAAAGACCCTGTTCCATTCTCCAAAGGGCTGATTGGCGGTGATCATGACGGAGCGCCGCTCATATCTTGCGCAGATGAGTTCGAAGAGCACGCTCGTTTCGGCCTGGTCTTTGGTGACGTAGGCCAGATCGTCGAGGATGAGCAGATCGAACTTGTCGAGTTTGGCGATGGCGGACTCGAGCTGCAGCTCGCGGCGCGCGACCTGCAGCTTCTGAACGAGATCGGTGGTTCGGGTGAACAGCACGCGCCAGCCGTTCTCAATGAGGGCGAGCCCAATAGCTGCAGCGAGATGCGACTTTCCGCCGCCGGGCGGGCCAAACAACAGGATATTGGCACCCTTTGCGAGCCAGCTGTCGCCGGCGGTCATGGCCATGACCTGCGCCTTGGAGACCATGGGTACGGCATCGAAGGCGAAGCTGTCGAGTGTCTTTCCAGGCGGCAGATGCTTCGGCCAGGTGTCGTTCGATCCGGCGCCGATCGCGCTCGGCCAACTCATGCTCGGCAATGGCCGACAGGAACCGGGCGGCGGGCCATCCCTCTCGATCGGCCTGTTCGGCAAATTGCGGCCACAGGGTCTTGATCGTCGGCAATCTGAGTTCGTTGAGCATGATGCCGAGGCGGGCTTCGTCGATGATGTGGGCGTCCTTCATGCGACGTCTCCCGCATAGGCCGTGCCGATCAGGGCTTCATAGCCGTTGAAGGAAGCAAGCTGCACCGAGACGGTCGGCAGCCGCGCGGGATCCGGACCAAGAGCGTTCGCAAGACAGCGATATCGGGCAGGTCGCCGGCGTCGAGGGTCTCGGCGAGTTGCTCGGCGAGTTCGCGCTCGCAACTCCGCTCGTGGGCAAGCGCCAGCAGTTCGACCATGATCTTGCAGGCCTGCTTATCGGGAAGCTGCTCGACGAGCGCATCGAAGGCCCTGCGGTATTCCTGCCGCGGGAAGAGCTTGTCGCGATAGACAAGATGGAGGAGCGCCATCGGCTTCCTGCGCAGGGAATGGATGACATGGTGGTAGTTGACGACCTGATCGTGCCTTCCATCCGCATGTCCGCGGCCTCTGGGAAGCGTCATCAGACGTGTTCCTCCGACAAAGATGTCGAGGCGATCGTCGAACAGCCGGACGCGAAGCCGGTGTCCGATCAGGCGGGAGGGAACGCCGGTCCGCGACACGGTCACGACCACCTCCTCGAAGTCGCTGGTCCGCCGATCGGGGAGTTCCTGCAGATGAGGGCGCTCGGCATCAATGCGCTTGCCATGATTGGCGTTGTGCCGGCTGACGATCTCGTCGATGAAGGCGCGGTACGTGCCGAGATCGTCGAAGTCCCTGCTGCCGCGCATCAGAAGGGCGTCACGGATCGCGTCCTTGAGATGGCCATGCGCGCTTTCGATCGCTCCGTTCTCGTGGGCGACGCCCTTGTTGTTGCGGGTCGGCGTCATGCGATAATGGGCGCAGAGCTCCTCGTAGCGATGCGTGAGATCCTCCTTCGCATCGGCGCTGAGATTGCGGAAAGCCGCCGACAGGCTGTCGCTGCGGTGATAGAGCGGCGCTCCGCCAAGTGACCAGAGCGCGTTCTGCAGTCCTTCGGCCAGGGCCACGAAGCTTTCGCCCCGAGAATGACATGGGTGTGTTCGAAGCCCGACCAGGCGAGCCGGAAGTGGTAGAGCAGACGATCGAGCGGCTGGCCCGAGATCGACACGCCCAGGCTGCTCATGTCGGTAAAATCCGACAGACCGAGCCGGCCGGGTTCGTGAAGCTGACGGAAGATAACCTCCTGCTCTTCGCCGTGGATGGCGCGCCATGACCGAATGCGCCGCTCCATGGTCCGGCGAATGCCCTCGCTCAGGTCCGGGTGCCGCCGCAGTATCTCCTGGTAAATCGCAACGGCACGAATGCCAGGCGCCGCCTTCAAAAGCGGAACGACTTCCGCTTCGAAGATATGCTCAAGCGGATCGGGGCGACGGCGCTCACGGGGCTGCTTCTTTTGCGAGGGAAGCCGGGGATCGTGCTCGATACGATAGGCTGTCGCCCTGCTGATCGACGCCTTGGCGGCGGCTACCTCGATGGAATTGTTCTGTCGGTACTTCATAAAAAGCCTCGTCTGATGATCGGTTACATGGCGACCCGGCACAAAGGTGATTCTCCATTCAGAAAACCACCAAGCTACCGGGCCGACCGCGATCACAGACGCTGAAAAATGGCGCCGCGGCGGGGGTGTAACTCCGGTCGGGCTACGCCCTCCCTACGTCACACCCCCGCCGCAGAGTCTCATCCTGATTGACGCTGAATCTCATCCCGATCGCCGCGCCGCACTGAAGTCGTGCGAGACATAGCCTGGAACGCACAGGCGCGCTTGACTAAGCGCTACAGGGCCCTGAACGACGTGGCAAGCGCAGCACCGTGGCTGTGACCGCAATAGCTCGGGAACTCGCTGCTTTCATGTGGGCCATCGCCCGAGCGGATGAGCAGCAGGCAGGAACCTGGATCTCGGTCGCGACGAAATAATCATCGCGCCTATCGGCGGGGACGTGGCATTGAATGAGGAATTCCCGGCACCGCTTTTTGGCCGGAATGCCTACGCCCGTTGGAAGAGAGGACCAGCCCCGGACGAATACATGGACATGTGGTAACCAACCCGCGCATCAGAGCTTGTTCACCCGCGTCCTGGCCACGTCTCCACCGATAGGCGCTCAGTCAATGAGAAACCGACCGAGGAAATCGGTGTCGGGTGGATTACTGCGCAGATCGCGCCTTGCAAAGGACATCAGAGCGGTGCGCCAAGGCACCTTTCCCGAAATCGTCTTGATGGTTAAGTCGCTCGTTGGTCGGCGCGCCAGCGCCGATCACGCCGGGTCATAATGGGTGACGTAGTGGAGTTCGCGCAGAGCGGGGATGACGAGGGCGATGTCTTTGTACGCCTCATGCTCGATGAAGTGCGCGGTCTCGGGTCCCGGCCTGGGCTTGCCGAGGACGGGCTGCCCCTTTTTGTAGACGCAGTAGATCGGCAGCAGCAAGCCGTGGTTGGGTTCTTGAGGTCGAGCAGCCGTTTCCAGCTTTTGATGTTGAGATTCATGGCCGCGTGGAATCCCTGGCACCACGGTCGGGGGTCGATGCCGCCGCTGGGCTTGGTGGCGAATCGGGGCGCATAATCCTGCGGGCTGTCGAAGAGCGTCTCGTTGATCCGGTTGTGAATCCTGGCGACGCTGGCAAACACGGCGTGATCGGTTGCAGAGCCTTTGGCCAAGACGTCGCGCGGCAACCCCATGCGGCGCATTCATTAGTGCATTTCATGTAAGACTCCGTACCATATTATGCATTTTATAGTTTTTTCACGTCAGCATAGTGTCAAAAAAATGATCAGGAGATTCGCTGTGAAGAGCAGACAAGACCCTATCGCACTGGATGCTTCCGAGCTTTGTCGCCTGGATGCTGCCTCGCTGGCGGCCGCCTATCGGCGAAAAGAACTGTCGCCTGTAGAAGTGACGCAGGCGGCTTTGGACAGGGCAGAGGAAATCCAGCCATCGCTAAACGCCTTCACCTTTCTCGATCACCAAGGAGCGCTCGATGCCGCGCGGATGGCGGAAGAGCGCTGGGCTCGCGCGGAGCCACTTTCGTTGATTGATGGTGTACCGACGACTCTCAAAGATATTGTTCATGTCGAGGGATGGAAGGTGCGGTACGGCAGCCGGGCAACCGATAACCGGCCGTTTCACCACGACGCTCCCTCCGTCTCCAATTTACGCAGGGCAGGCGCGGTCTTTATTGGGCAGACTACGACTCCCGAGTTTGGATGGAAGGCTGTCACCGACAGCGCAGAATACGGGATTACACGCAATCCTTGGGATCCAGATCGCACTCCCGGAGGGTCTTCGGGAGGTGCGGCTGCAGCAGCTGCCGCCGGTGCGGGCGTTCTGCACCTTGGAACCGATGGCGGCGGGTCTATACGCATTCCGGCCTCTTTCACCGGCATCGTTGGGCATAAACCTACTTATGGCCGAGTCCCCGCTTATCCCCCAAGTTCATTCGGCACCGTGGCCCATATCGGGCCGATGGCGCGCACCGTTGCCGATGTGGCAGCGATGTTAAACGCCATGTCCGGTCGTGATCGCAAAGACTGGACCCAGCCTTCGGAAGCTTTTCCGGATGTTTCGCTGCAAGAGATCAATTGGACTGGCAAGCGAATTGGATATTGGAATACGCCATGCGTGGGTGGGGTGGATCCAGAAGTCGCCGCCGCAGTTGACGCTGTCATGGGTGATCTGCAGACTGCAGGTGCCATAGTTACGGAGATAGCGCTTCCGCAACAGGATAGTTTGTTAGAAACGTTCTATTTGTTCTGGTTTGTTGGAGCGGCTAACCGCCTGTCCTCCATCGATCCTGAGAATCATGCGCTGCTTGATCCGGGCTTCACAAATGCCGCTCGCGTCGGTGAAAAGTACACGGCCGTTGAGCGCATGCAGGCTGAGCTACGAAGAGCTGAGTTCGGCGCAAAGATGGATGCGCTTCTCAATGACTATGACTGCATTGTGTCACCCGCAGTTCCCATCACCGCCTTCGAGGCCGGCAGTGATTTTCCTGCTGGAAGTGGAGTTGCAAACTCCTTTGAATGGTCTTCCTTCAGCTTTCCGATCAATCTGAGCCAACAACCAGCTTGTTCGGTTCCCTGTGGGTTATCATCAAATGGCCTTCCTATCGGTTTGCAAATCATCGGGGCGCGGGGGGGCGACGCGGGCGTGCTGAGTGCGGCGCTCGCCTACGAGAGGCTTTACCCGGATCGCTTTATTTCTCGGAGGGGAACTTGGCCCAAAATTAATGTAGGAAGTGCCATGGAATAAAAGCAACTAGCCTTCCAGACGTACTAATGATGTTAACACAGCAATCCAAAGAAAATGGGGAATGAAAATGACTAAAGTAACGAATCGCCGAAGCCGTCGGTTAGTCCGGTTGACAATGACGCTCGCAGTTACATCAGTGTTAAATCTGCATAGCTATGGCGCGCATGCACAGACCCTCCAAGAGGCGAAGGCAGATGGAATTACAATTGCCATTGCCAACGAACCACCGATCATGAAAATGAACCCTGACGGATCGCCGGGTGGTTTGGGGCCCGAACTGGACGCAGCCGTATTCAATGAAGTTGGTATCACGAAATTTTCCGCTCAGGTTATGGAATATGGGGCAATGATCCCCGCCATACAATCGCGCCGTGCGACTATGATTTCGGCTGGCGCACTTTTCATCAAACCGGAGCGTTGCGAAGCGATCCTCTACTCCGAACCGGTTGGATGTAACGGCGAGGCCTTCATTGTGTCGGCCGCGCTCGGCGCAAAGGTGAAAACCTTCAAGGATGTGGCCGAGCAAGGCTTGAAGATTGGCGTGTGCGGTGGATGCAGCGAACAGAAGCTAGCGCGGGAAGCTGGCGTGAATGAGGAGAACATCGTAGTTTTTCCTGATGCGACTAGCGGACTTAAGCTCCTAACTGACAAGCGCATCGATGTCTTTACTAATGACGCGCTCACAGCGGCATCGCTATCCAAGAGGCAAAATTCTGGGGAATACTCATTAGTCCGACTCGATAACTTCAGCTTCTGCACCGGTGCAGGTTTCAACAAGGACAGTGCGGAGTTGCGTGACGCGTATAATGAAGGTTTGCGTAAAATCAGGGCGAACGGTAAGTATCTGGAAATTATGAAGAAGTACGACTTCGAAGAAGGTACACGAGGTACCGACAAGGTTACCACGGCGCAATTGTGTGACAAGTAAAACACTGACGACGATAGGTGAGGAGGAGGTGCCTTGTGACGCCTCCTCACAGCCGACCTTCTCGACTGCCATTCACCGGAATCACGACTTATTCCGTGTAGGAACACTTTCCGCACCAGCAAAAGCGTGAACCCCGCCGAATTTGCCGACAGAAATCATCATTCTGTCGGGAAGTGATGGACAAGGTATTTGGGCTGGTCGGACGACGACTCATAGAGTTGAAGGGTTAAATCGAGACATGAGGCATCAGATCTGGAGCCTACCAATCGGGCGGGCTCATCATTTGTCGGCCAGCGCTGGTGTATTTACCTTCATCGGGGGAGCTGGCGACTTCGATGACACAGGGCGGATCCGACATCCCGGCGATCTAGAGAAACAGATCGGTGGCGGGATGGCTAATCTCGCTGAAGCGCTCGCGGCGGAGACCTGCACCCTCGACGACGTCGTGCGGCTCAAGGTGCACTACACCGCGGACTGCGACGATTGGGAACTGATCGCGGCACTGGCTCGCTTTTTCAAATTCGATCCGATGCCGTCGATCAGCACGATGCCAGAACCCATGCAGCCTTTTGCCGGCCAGGCGATCCAGATACAGGCTATTGCCCAGCGCAGTTGGCGGAGGAATTCCGATGTCCGAGCAGTCCCGCGACCCGTACCCCCGCATATACAGTCGCTTTTGAATGGACGAGCGGTAACGGCAGGCTTGCGTGCAGGCGAATCCATCGCCCTGGCCAACCGCACGGCGGAAAGTGCCGATGGCAAGATTGGTTATCCCGGCGATGGTGTGGCGCAAAGCCATTTCATCATGGAAAAGCATCCCGAAACACTGTCGGCGCTCGGGGCCTCTTTCCAGGACTGCATCAAGATGGAGGGCTATTACTTTGGGGCCACCATGGAGGAATGGGCACCGCTTGGCAAGGCGCGCATGAGTCATTTCCAGGGCGGAATCATGAATCGTTAACGCTCCGGTAACCAAGCGGGATTCTTTTGGCCGGGAAGGAGACCGGCCATGGACGCAAGCTTTCTCGATCATATTGACGACATTGAAGACCCTCGCGTGCCCGGAATGGTGGTCTATCGGCTCGACGAGATCCTGCTCACGGTGCTCGTGGGCCTGTTGTGCCGAGCGGCGGATTTCGACGAGATCGAGGACGTGGGCGTCGAACTGCTCGACTGGCTCCGGCGCATCTTGCCGTTCGCGCATGGGGTTGCGCCGGCGCAGACCTTAAAGCGTACGCTCGCACGGCTCGATCCGCGACAGTTGGAGACGGCGTTCGCCGCCTGGGTGAAGAGCCTCGCCGGGCGCATCGGCGGCGTCGTCGCCATCGACGGCAAGACCGTGCGCGGCTCCAAGCAGGACGCCGACGGGACAGGCGCGTTGCATCTCGTTCAGGCCTGGGCGCACGAGGCGGGCCTCGTGCTGGCACAGCGGGCGGTGGACACCAAGAGCAACGAGATCACCGCCATTCCCGAGCTTCTCGACATGCTCGCCCTCGAAGGCGCGATCGTCACCATCGACGCGATGGGAACGCAAAGGCAGATCGCCGCCAAAATCGTCTCCAAGAAGGCCGATTATGTCCTGGCGCTCAAAGGCAATCAGGGAACTCTCGAGGAGGATGTCGCGCTGTTCTTCGACGATCCCGTGCTCGCGGCCGATTGTTCGTGTCATGAAGAAGAGCCGCAAGCCGGCCACGGCCGGATCGAGGAGCGC
>NZ_JAMYSA010000142.1:0-13259 GCF_040321735.1 Mesorhizobium sp. M0293 | reverse complement strand
GTCTAGACAACTCAAGCGAATCACAACGGACGGGGCCACTCAACCGCTTCCACGCCCAATCCCGAGTTTCGGGTCAGGCTCTTAGGCTTCAAACCAGCAACGGGCGAAGTTTTTCGCTTCGCCATGGAAGTGATCGCCCACGAAGCCCTGGACCTTCTTCGCCAGCCCGTTAATGGACGCTGCAAACATCAGGGTGATATGGCCTGCGTCTTCCTGCACCATTTTCGCGGCATCATGGTAGATCTGCTTGCGCTTCTCGACGTCGAGTTCCGACCTGGCCTGGACAAGGAGTTTATCGAACTCCGGCCGGTGCCAGTAGCTATCATTCCACGGCGAGTCACTTGCGAAGGGCTGCGTAAACGCCTGATCTTCAGTGGCAAGGCTTCCAAAGTAGGAAACGCAAAACGGCTTTTTCATCCAGACATCACTCCAATAGCCGTCACCCGGCACACGTTTCGGATTGATGGTGATGCCGGCTTTGGCTGCCGATTGCTGAAAGATCTCTGCTGCGTTGACCGCCCCTGGAAATATTGTTTCTGACGCGATGAGCTCGATCGGGCCGCTATGACCGGACTTCTTATAATAGAAGCTCGCTTTGTCGGGGTCGTACTCGTGCTGCGGCAACGGTGAATAAAGGGGGTAAATTGAATTAATAGGGTTGTCGTTACCGATCGAGCCGTAACCAGACTGCGTAGTTTTCAGGACAAGCTTGCGGTCAACCGCGTATTTGAGCGCAAGCCTGAGATCAGGATTATCGAAAGGCGCTTGGTCGGTCCGCATGAGGAAATAGTAGAACGTGGTCGTGTCGGCTACATCGATCTTGACGGACGGTGCACTCTTCATGCGTTCGACAAGTTTCGGTGTGATTTTCGAGGCGAAATGTGTCGTCCCGCCCAGAAGTGCCGATAGCCTTGCAGAGTCGTCGTTGATGACCACAATTTCGAGCTCATCGAAATTCGGCTGCTCGGGCCTGAAATAGTGGGGATTGCGTTGGAAACTGTAGCGAATGCCTGGTTGCGCAGCGGTTAGAATGAAGGGTCCAGTTCCGATCCCCTTGCTCGGATCCTCTCCTTCGGGTTGGGCGATGATGTTCGTCATCAGGTAGGGGAAGTTGACGTCAGGCGCTGTCAGGACAACCGACACCTGATAAGGGCCGTCCGAGGTAATGTCTTGAATGTCCTTCATCAGCGGGGCATAGCTAGACTTTGAAGCAGGATCGCGGTGCCGGTTCAGCGAATAGACCATATCGCTGGCAGTTAACTTTTTCCCGCTGTGAAAGGTTACGTCCTTTCTCAGTACAAAATTCCAACGTTTTGCGTCGTGGCTCGGCTCCCAGCTCTCGGCCAATTCGCTCCCTAGCTCTCCATTCGCTGTACGTTCCAGCAACCGATTGCCAAACTGATAGGAAGCAAACACCCCCGCAGATGCAATGATATTCGTGGGATCAAGCGTGTCGGTTGATGATCCATTGTCGACTCCGACGACAAATTTTCCACCTCTGGTTGGGGTCTGCGCCCGTGCCATGGAAGCAGCAAGGGAGAGAACCAGCCCGGCTCCTAATCCCGCGGCTGATGTGGAAAGCAGTTTGCGGCGGTTTATCAGAAACTCCGGAGTTTTGCCGTCCTGTGTCATTATATTCCCCTTTTTTGTGATCTGTGTTGATAAGCGCGGTGGCTGGTTTGGCCCATCAGAGTTCCCTGGATACAGACACTTGGCCACACCGGTCCGACACCTACTTTTCAGGTCCCGCGCTATTGGGCGGGCTCGTTTGAACCCCTGCTCCAGGATCGCGAGGCTACTGCTGGAGCGGCGGCTCCATCATGCCTCAGCCGCGCGTTGTCGCCGTCACGTTTTCTCTTCCCGTATAAGTGTGATTGGTGAAAACCTGCAGGTAAACCGCAATTATTATGATGTCGGCATAAGTGAAGTTTATGCAGGCCGCCCGACAGGCGACATCACAGCAATCGATCGCACCCATACTCGACGCTCTCTTCCTGGCCGCAGGCGGCGACGCCGGCCAGGCTAAATAAGGCCGAACTAAGGATTACCGCCCTTTAGTCGCAGATGCGCAGCGTGACCGGATGAAGGCATTGGAACACCTACGGCGTCTGCAGCTGGAACCGCCTAAGCGAACGGGTCGTCGACGCGCGGCCAAAAGTTCATGTCGCGACGTGTGAAGGGGATCAGCCCGGTGTAGGGGTTAACCCGTCCTGGAGTGGCGCAAAAGACGACTTCAGAAGCGATGACCGAGAACGGCCCGAAGAAATGAAACAGCGATTTCACAACGACCAGCCGTTTGCCGGCGAGGCGGATACCCAGCTGTTCGAAGGCCTCGGGATGGTAGACCTGGGTCCGCAAATCATTGACGACAACGTCGATATCGCCCGGCATCTTAAGCCAGACCATCGTCCCCAAGGGTTCCAGACCCGCTCCGAGGTGCTGGCCCAAACCTGGAATGATCCGCATGATGCGACCCGAAACGTCGAGTGGTTGACCCGAGGCCGGTTCGGTCTTGCCACCGAGGCGAACCTGAATATCGGCACCTTCCCCTGCGTCCTTGCACTGACGTACAGTCATCGGGTCCCAATAAAGGCCCGAGGCCACATTGGTTACGCCTCGCGCGAGCAACTCGCGCAGGACATGGACCGCATCGCCTGGAGCGCCAGCCCCAGAGTTGTCGGACATATCGGCAAGCACGACCGGGCCGGACGAAGCTGCGAGCGCGCGATCAAGCCCGGCCTGAAGGTCGGGATATTCAGGGACCAACTGATGCCGCAGATCGAAGAACGCACCCCCCAGCCGATTAGCCGTCTCCTCGGCGAGGGCCTTGTCACTATCTGCTACAACCAGCATCCGGGCGCCGGTTTCGGGCAGATCCGCCCAAGGGAAGCCGTGGCCAAGCGACACCGAGAGAACGCCCGGTTCCTTTTCGGTGGCTTTCATTTTTGCAACGAAGTCAACCATCGGGCCCTGTTTGGTTAGGAACAGAGAGACCATACGGCAATCGAATAGAGCCATCACGGGTGTGACTTCCCCGCGTTGGCTACGACGTGCGAGTTCGAATAGCTCTTCTGCCCTTTCGGAGGCATCATCGTGCGGATACTCCTTGAAGCAAACAACGAGATCGGCCGTTGCTATCAGCGGCTCCGTCAGGTGGCAGTGGCAGTCGAGGGCGACCCCAATAGTGGCGTCAGGACAGATGACGCGCACGGCTGCGACGACATCCGCCTCACAGTCATCGCAGCCCTGCGCGACCATCGCACCATGCAACTGAAGCAGGACGACGTCGACCGGACCCGCGGCTTTGAGATCACGAACGATCTCGTCCTTCAGCGCGGCATAAGCCGCCCGCGTTGTGAGGCCTGCGGGCTCCGCAATTGCGGAAAGACTCTCAGTGATCTTCCAATCCAGCGCTTCCCCCCGGGCCCGCCAGACGTGGAGCGCTTCCGTCATAAGATTCGGCGGGTCCCGCGTGGCCGTGCCGTGCCGAAGGTAATAGTCCTCATAGTTCCGCAAGCCCGTCGGAACTGGCGAGAAGGTGTTGGTTTCCGTGGAAAGCGTCGCCATGAACAAATGCAAATCGTCAGCCTCTTGGTAGCGTGAAAGTCTTGGGCGCAGCGGTGCGCCCGGCGTTCGGGTCGGTCCTTGAATTCAATCGCGTTCCTTGAGTGGCCGGTGCACAAAAAGCCGCAACACGAGGCGGCGACCTGCGCAGACCGGCGCTCTTGTCACGATTGGTCATTCGGGGCACCTTCGATGATCCAGTCCTTCACCAGATTTGCTTCCGGAGCGAGGTCTATCGAACGGTTGCTGACAATGTAGAACGCATACCCTGTCGCCCAGTTGGCGGGGAGGGCTTGAACGAGCAATCCTTCGCTCAACGGATGGTTGACGAGGTGCGTCCAACCTAACGCGACGCCTTGTCCGCCGATCGCTGCTTGCACCACCAAGCTGTAATCATTGAGTCGAAGTCCTTCACCGACGTCGAGGAAGTCTATGCCAAAATGGGCGAACCAGTCCCTCCAGCCCGGACGTGGCCGGTGGGGCTCGTCAAGGTGGATGAGAGTCCGTCTGGCGAGATCCGGCAAATCGCGTGGCGCGCCGGACTGCGAAAGATAGGTGGGGCTGCAGACCGGGATAAGGTTCTCGCCGCCGAAACGGAAGGCGCGGTAGTTGGGCCAGTCTCCCAACCCACGGCGGACACCGATCAGATGGGGGTCCGGCCCCAGATCGGTGTCCCTGTCCGCCGTCTGGATGCGGATCTCAATTTCCGGATGTTGCGCTCGAAAACTCGGCAACCGTGGGATCAGCCAGTGGCTGGCAAACGCCGTTGATGACGACAAGACAACATGCTTGTCCTCAGTCGTCCGTCGAACAGCCTCGGCCGATCGGGCAATATGGCCGAGACCCATTGCAACATCGCTGTAGAAGCGCTGGCCGGCTTCCGTCAAAGCGATCCGTTTATGCTGCCGCACGAACAGGTCAACGCCAAGGTCACTCTCCAGGCTTTTAATGGCTGAGCTCACAGCGGCTTGGCTGACTCGGAGCTCCTCGGCCGCATTGGTGAAACTAAGATGCCTCGCTGCGGCCTCAAATGTAATGAGGCCGGCCGGGCTCGGGATGCGTAAACGAAGCATTGAATAACTTCCACTTATGCAGACATTAGACAAACTGCCGTTTACCTGCATCTTTCTATCAACTAAAACTATATCAGGAAATGAAAAAGGGAAGACTTAAAAGCATGTCCGAGCCAGAGGCGCCGACTACTCGAGCACGGGGCCGCTCGAATCGACGTGCCGCCCCCGGTGGCCACGAAGCTGCGGCTGTTCTTGCCGGCGTCGAACTTCGCATCAGACCTTACGACCTCCTTTCCGAAGAAGGGCTGCTGGCGATCGAGGACGCCGCCGCGACTATCCTGGAAGAAATCGGCATTGAATTCCGGGAAGATCCGGAGTCGCTCGACCTGTGGCGGGCGGCAGGCGCCACGGTCGACGGCGAGCTGGTGCGCTTTCCGCGAGGGCTGCTCGGTTCGATTTTGAAAACCGCGCCTTCGACTTTCACGCAGCATGCCCGAAATCCGGCGCGTTCCCTGAAAATCGGTGGACCGCATGTCGTGTTCGCACCGGCGTACGGTTCGCCTTTTGTGAGGGATCTCGATGGCGGACGCCGATACGGCGCACTCGTTGATTTCCAGAACTTCGTCAAACTGGCCTATTCGATCCCGTGGCTGCACCATTCGGGCGGAACGGTGTGCGAGCCGGTCGACATTCCGGTCAACAAGCGGCATCTCGACATGGTGTCCGCCCATCTGCGCTATTCGGACAAGCCCTTCATGGGCTCGGTCACTTCAGTGGAACGGGCCGAAGACTCGATCGAAATGGCCCGCATCGTCTTTGGCCGCGAGTTCGTTGACCAGAACTGCGTCATCCTTGCGAATATCAACGCCAACTCTCCGCTCGTTTTTGATGCCACCATGACAGGCGCGCTCAAGGTTTACGCGCGCGCCAACCAGGGGGCGGTGATTGTGCCGTTCATCCTCGGCGGGGCGATGGGGCCGGTGACAACACCGGGCGCCATTGCGCAGTCTCTTGCCGAGACCATGGTGGGCTGTGCCCTGACCCAGCTGGTGCGCCCCGGTGCTCCCACCATCTTCGGCAACTTTCTGTCGTCGACCGATCTGCGTACCGGATCACCAACCTTTGGAACGCCAGAACCGGCATTGGGATCGCTGGTCGTGGGTCAGCTGGCACGGCGGCTAGGCCTGCCACTGCGGTGCTCGGGCGCATTCACCTCGTCAAAGGTGGCTGACGGTCAGGCGATGGCGGAAAGCGCGGTCGCTATGCAGGCCGCCGTCCAGTGCGGCGCCAATTTCATCCTGCATTCGGCCGGTTGGCTCGAAGGCGGGCTTACTATGGGCTATGAGAAGCTGATCCTCGATGCTGACTTCTGCAGCGCCCTGCATGTCTACATGGCGGGTCTCTCCGTCAATCCAAATCAGCTGGCGCTCGACGCGTTCCGCGAAGTCGGACCGGGGAAGCATTTCTTCGGCTGCGGACACACCATTGCGAATTATCGAACGGCTTTCTGGGAGTCGGAAGTCGCTGACAACAACAGCTTCGAACAGTGGCGCGACGCAGGGGAAAAGGATGCCCTGGTACGCGCTAACGCGCGCTGGAAGAAGCTGCTCGCGGAGTACCAGGCTCCTCCTCTCGACGTAGCCATTGACGACGAGCTGGCCGAATTCTGCGCACGGAAAAAATCTGCGCAATCGGACCAGTGGTACTGAGCCACCGTCAAAGCCAAATTTTTTCAACTTCAGGCAGAGCAATGAAGATCCGTTCTATAAAAGCGACTCCTGTAAACATCCCGCTGGAAAAGCCACTCTGGTGGACGGGTGGTCATTATCCCGGCACCTCCAAGGTGATCGTCGAAGTTGAAACAGACCAGGGGCTTGTGGGCCTTGGCGAAGCGCCGTCTGTCGATGTCTTGGCAACCATTAAGGCTATGGGCGAAAGATTGGCGGGCCAGGATCCTCTCGACATAGCATTTTGCGAGTCGTTGACTGTCCCACCATGGCAAATCGTCCAAAACACGGACGACAGTTCCGTTGTCAAAGCTTTCGGCGCGATCGAAATCGCGCTCTGGGACATCAGAGGTAAAGTGGCGCACGAGCCCCTTTATAAGCTGCTGGGGGGTGCAGTCAGAAAAGATATTCCTTTTACGGAATACTTTGGTTTCCGAGAGGGAGGAGAAATGTCTCCCCAGGCGGTGACTGACTATTGTGTACACATGCGCGAACTTCACGGCTCGACGATGTTCGAGGGCAAACTCATCTTGGGGGATCCGGTCCTTGAGATCGAGACCGTGAAGGCGCTCCGCTCCGCCTTGGGGCCCCGCGACATGATCCGGCTCGATAGCAATATGCAGTGGTCCTTGCCGACCGCCATTCGGATTCTTCGCGAAATCGAGCCTTTCGATATCAGGAATTATGAGGATCCCGTAGCCACCTTTGAAGAGATGGGCGTATTGCGCCGGCATTCTGCCATACCCTTCTCGACCCATGTCCCGGATCTCCGACGGGCTGTCCGTATCGGCGTGCCTGACTTCATCGTCACCAATTTTGCGGTTCTAGGCGGCATTTCCCGCGCAGTTCGTTTTATCGGCGCCTGTGAGATCATGGGGGTCGGATTCTGGTGTTATTCGGGCGACGCAGGGGTAGCAACAGCAGCCTACCTGCATATGTCGGCGGCAATGCCGTGGATCACGGAGCCATCGCAGTCGCTGTTTCGGTGGCAGATCGGCGATGTCATCCAGGGCGGACCATTTCGTCAGACAAACAATGTCGTCACCGTGCCCGAAGGGCCTGGCCTAGGTGTGGAGCTCGACAGACGTGCGTTAGCGACATGGCACGCACATTTTGTCGAGCATGGACCTCTCGACCACTTCTTTGATCCAGCTCAGGCCGGTCGGTTCAGAAGGCTTCCACTCGCATAAGCGTCCATCCGGCCGGCCCCTGAAGTGAATCAAGATAGCCTGCTCCAGCCAAAAAGCGGATAACCATGACAGCTGAAAAACAATTTCCAACGCACGCCCGCGCGGTCGTCATCGGCGGCGGCGTTGTAGGATGCTCCATCCTTTTCCACCTCGCAAAATTCGGCTGGAAAGACAGTGTGCTCCTTGAGCGAGACGAACTGACGAGCGGGTCAAGTTGGCACGCGGCAGGTCAAATCCACACCATCAGCTCAGATCCGAACATCAGCCGCCTGCAAGGCTACACAATCAATCTTTACAAAGAGATTGAGGAGACTTCCGGCCACTCGGTCGGGCTTCACAACACGGGCGGGTTCTACCTTGCCTCAAACAAGACCTGGTACGAATATCTCAAGCGGGAGCGGTCTAAGGCCCGTTACATGGGGCTCGACCAGGAATTCATCAGCGTCAAAGAGGCAGCTGAGCGACACCCGCTCATCGATCCGAGCCACTATCTCGCGGCGCTGTGGGACCCGCTTGACGGCGATGTCGACCCTTCAGGCGTCTGTTACGCCTATGCGAAGTCTGCCCGCGTCCACGGCGCCCAGTACTACACGCACACTCCGGTCATCGAAACCCGCCAGAGAAAGGACGGCACCTGGGACGTCGTTACCCTTAGGGGTACGATTAACGCCGAACACGTGGTGAACGCCGCCGGGCTCTGGGCGCGTGAGGCTGGGAAGCTGGCTGGCGTGACGCTTCCTGTGCAGCCCATGGAGCATCACTACCTCATTACGGAGGATATCCCCCAAATCGTCAAAAGAATGGCTGCGGGCAAGCGTCTTCCGGCGGGCATCGACTACGAGGCCAACATTTACTTTCGCCAGGAGCGCAATGGGATGCTGCTGGGCACGTACGAGCCAAAGTCCACACCTTGGAAGGTGGAGGGCACCCCGATGGACTTCGGCCACGAACTGCTGCCCTCCGACCTTGAGCGCATCGCGGACCGCCTCGAGCTTGCCTTCGAGCGCATCCCAGCCCTTGGCCAGGTAGGCATCAAAACCGTTGTGAACGGGCCCTTCACGTTCGGCCCCGACGGAAATCCGATGATCGGCCCCGTGCCCGGTCTGCAGAACTATTGGGCCGCGGTTGGTGTTATGGCCGGTTTCTGCCAAGGCGGTGGCGTCGGCCGGTCAATTGCGGAATGGATGATCGAAGGCGAACCATCCATTGACGTCTGGGCGATGGATATCTCCCGGTTCGGCAACTTCGCTACGGCGGACTGGGGCACGGTCAAGTCCTCTGAGAACTATGAGCGCCGTTTCGTCATGACGTTTCCCAATGAGACCCTGCCGAAGGGACGGAGGCAGAAAACGACAGCCCTTTACGATCGCCTGGTCGCGAAAGGTGCTGTCATGGGAGTCAGTTTCGGCCTGGAGCACGCTCTTTGGTTCGCCAACGGGCCGGAGGACGCACACGAAGAGCCGACTTTCGAGCGCAACCGCAGTCATGACTACGTTGCACGCGAAATCGAAAGTGTTCGGACGGGTGTGGGCGCCATCGAAATCGCCAACTACTCGAAGCACGAATTTGTCGGACCGGGAGCGAGGGCGTTCCTCGATCACATCCTAGCGGGTAAACTTCCCAAGCCCGGCCGGATCGCACTGACGCCGATGTTGACCCCCAAAGGCAAACTCTACGGTGACCTTACGGTCGCCTGCCTTGCGGAAGACCGCTTCATGTTGTTCGGATCTGGTGCGGCACAGGAAATGCACCGGCGATGGTTCGAGCGGCATCTGCCGACCGAGGGGGTAACCTATACGAACCGTTCCGACGAACTCCACGGGTTGGCGCTCTCGGGTCCGAAATCAAGAGAACTGCTCTCGCGGATTACGCGAGAGGACGTGTCTCACAACGCTTTCAAATTCCGCGATATCCGGGAATGCGTCGTCGGTGACATTCCGGTGATCCTCTCGCGCCTCTCGTTCTCAGGCGAACTAGGCTATGAAATCTATTGCCGACCACAGTTCCTGATCCGCCTGTTCGAAGCGGTCGAACAGGCAGGTAGTGATCTTGGGCTGCGTTTTTACGGAAGCCGCGCCCTCATGTCGATGCGCCTCGAAAAGAACTGGGGGGTTTGGACAATGGACTTCCGCCCGGATTTCGACGCAGCTGAAAGCGGGCTCTCAGCTTTTATCGACTGGAATAAGGACTTTGTCGGCAAGGAAGCCACCACCAAGGCGCGCGACAGAGGGCCCGTCCGGAAGCTTGTCGGGTTGATGATCGATGTCGACGATCGCGATGTCGTCGGAGATGAAGCCCTGCTCCAGGAAGGGTCGGCGGTTGGCTACATCTCCTCTGGGGGCTATGGGCACCGCGTCAAGAAGTCTCTTGCGCTGGGATACGTTCCGGTCGAGTTCGCTAGCGATGGCACTGTGCTGGATGTCGAAATCGACGGGCAAATGTTTCCAGCGGTGGTGATGGTCCAACCGCTCTACGATACCAACGGTGATTTGATGCGATCTTAGTTGGTTCTGTCTCTTCCAGCTGAGGTCGCAAAGGCAGGTTGGGCTCCACGCGGCGCTCATCAGGCAACCTCACGCCTGTCGTTTGCGCATCTCCCTCCGATGTTGGAAGGTGCCATCGTGATCGGCTATTCCAGGCTGGGAAACCGCGTGCGGATGTCCTCGACGGCCGAGTTCACCGTCTTCGAGCGCACGTTCGAGCCGCGCCACTCCAAAACCATCCTAGAAACCGGAAAGGACCTGTTCCCCGGCGCCTTCGACGAGAAGAAGGCGCTGCTTTGGGCGGGCCTCAGGCCGATGATGCCGAACCCGGTGCCGGTCATCGGCCAGGCGAAATACCGCAGTCTTTACCTCAAGACAGGCCACGGCCATGTTGGCTGGACTATGGCCTGTGGCTCGGGAAAGTTCCTTGCCGATCTTGTTGCCGGGCGAAAGCCGGAGATCGATCCGCAGGGACTGGTCTACGTCAACTGAGGAAGTGGTCTAAGAGACCCCTTTGATTGAGGTCGTTGAGGTCAAGATGCTCCTGCGCTTTTCTGGACCGTTGCGTGGTAGCTCGCTTCTCTTCGCGGTCGGCGCTTGGGCCGCCGCATGACCCTTCGCGTGGCGAGTGGGAGTCTGCCCCAATAGGTCTGTGATACGACAAATTTAGTTGCTTTGTCGGGTGATCGACAGGCTTGCTGAACATTTCGGTAGGCTCAGGGGTAAGTAGCCCCGAACAGCCAACTTGGCACAGAGTTTGCTCGATATTTGGGAGACCTGCAGAGGCTGCCTATTGGGGCTTTAAGGTAGTGTCGGCGCTGCAGTCACCCGAGTTGAAGGAGCATCAATGTAGAATCCTATTCTAAGCAGGATATATCTGCAGCGCGGCGATAGCGTTGGTCCCGGACGAGAATTGCGATCTCGGTCGCCATTTGTCATTCCCGTTTTCAGACCATGCTGTTGCCAGTCCTTAATCGGAGAATTATTCCGCATCTAGAGAGGAACACAGGAGATGAGAAGAATCGTGGTCGCCAAGCTTCATGGCCTTACGGTGACCGGCGCAGATCTGAACTACCACGGCTCAGTTGTCAGGCGACTGCACAATTGACCCCCTGACGACACGAAGAACTGACCCCTCTCTTTTGAGAGGAAAGAAGCTAGATGACGATTGAGATTTCTGTGACTCCTGCACCGTCCAGAGCGATGCAGGGAGAGGGGATGCTGCAGGCAGAGGAAGTCATGTCGATGGTGCGCCTGCATAAATGCGGCTGGGGCGCAAAACGGATCGCAAAGGAATTCGGTTGCGCGCGCAATACGGCTCGCCGCTACCTTCGTGAAGGCGGTGTCATCGCTTATCAGGGTCGCCCGCGCGTGTCGGCGCTCGACGGGCTTGATGATTGGTTGCGGGAGCGATTTTTCCGTCACGACGGCAACGCGGATGTTATTCGCCAGGAGTTGGCGGACGAACACGGGATCGTTATCAGCCTGCGTTCGGTGGAGCGTGGGGTACAGCATTGGCGCCGGGAGCTAAAGGCGCAGAAGCGGGCGACAGTCCGCTTCGAGACGGCGCCCGGTCATCAGATGCAGATCGACTTCGGCGATACCCGTGTTTGGATCGGCGGCGAGCGGGTGCGGATCCATGTGTTTGTCGGGACGCTTGGCTATTCGCGCCGGATGCATATCCGGGCCTCGCAGAGGCAGCGCCAGGCCGACTGGTTCGAAGGGATGGAGGGCGCATTCCTGCGGTTCGGGGGCGTTCCGGCGGAAGTCCTGATCGATAATGCGAAGGCTCTTGTCGAGCACCATGACGCGGTGACGCGCGAGGTGAGGTTTAACGCGCGGCTGCATGCCTTCGCCCGGTACTGGGGCTTCAAGCCGCGGGCCTGTGCTCCCTAAACGCGGAGTGGGCTACGTCAAGAAGAACGCGATCGCCGGGCGGCGGTTCGAGAGCTGGGCGGCGTTCGAGGCGCATCTGGACCGGTGGACGCGCGAGGTCGCCGACCAGCGCGAACACGGCACGACCGGTGTCGCGCCGGTGGAACGCTTTGCCGATGAAGCTCGCACGCTTCGCCCCCTGGCTGGGCGTGCCCCGTTCGGTCAGTTGCGGGACCTGGTCCGCAAGGTTCAGGCCGACTGCGCGATCGATCTCGACACCAACAGCTCCTCGGTCCCTTGGCGCCTGATCGGCGAGAGCGTCCAGGTCGTGGTGCTGGCAGGCCGGGTGATCATCCGTCATGCCGGCCAGGTGGTGGCCGACCATGCGCTGTGCCGAGGACGACGGCAACGAATCGTGGACCGAACGCATTTTGTCGGCGTTGCCGGCTTCGAAGGCTCGGTACGCGCCGACCCGGTCGAGATCGCGCCGGCCGCGTTGCTGCGGCCGCTTGCGGAATACGAGGCGGTTGCTGGAGGGGGTTGGTGATGACGAACGTAGATCACGACGTGCTCATCGCAACGCTCGATCGGCTGAAGCTGACGGCGATACGCGACCAGCTCGACACGCTGCTGGACGAAGCGGCCCGTTCGAAGATGACCTTGCGCGAGGCTTTGTCTTTCCTGGTATCGCGCGAGATCGCACGGCGCGACGAGCGGCGCATCTCCATGTCGAGCAAGATCGCGCAGTTCCCGTTCGTGCGCGAACTCGACGGCTTCGATTTCGACGCGCAGCCATCGGTGGACCAAGGACAGATCAGGGAGCTGGCGGCCTGCCGCTGGATTGCCCATGGCGACACGCTCTTGTTGCTGGGGCCTCCGGGAACGGGCAAGACCCATCTTGCCGTGAGCCTTGGTCGCGAGGCGATCCGGCAGAATTACAATGTCCAATTCGTCACGGCGGCGACGCTGGTGGCGATGCTGGCAAAAGCCCATGGCGACGGCTCGCTCGACAAGCAGTTGACGATCTTATCGCGTCCAAAATTGCTGATCATCGACGAGCTCGGCTATCTTCCCTTCGAGGCCAATGCCGCTCACCTGTTCTTCCAGCTGGTGTCGCGCCGATACGAGAAGGGATCGATCCTGATTACTTCCAATCGTTCGGTGGGCGAATGGGGGAGCGTTTTTGGAGATCCCGTTGTCGCAACCGCGATCCTGGATCGCCTGCTTCACCATTCCGCGGTGATTACTATCCGCGGCGATAGCTACCGTCTCCGTGAAAAACGCCGGTGGGGGCGGGGGGGGGAGGGCCGGGCCGCGCCCCCCCCCCCCCCCAAAAAAAACCCAAAAGAGGGGGGGGGGGGGGGGGGGGGGGGGGTGAAGAAAAGCGCGCCCCCCCCGCTCGCCGCG
>NZ_JAMYSA010000141.1:0-13341 GCF_040321735.1 Mesorhizobium sp. M0293 | reverse complement strand
GATCATTCAGAGGTCCTCTCAGAATCGATTTCCGCACACCACACAAGAGTCCGTTTGTACTCATGTGCGATTCCCCTGCCCCTTGAGGGGAGGGTGGCCCGAAGGGCCGGGTGGGGTCCGCGGTCACGCGCTCCAACTTCTTCTGTCGAAGGTCGAGGCAGTTTCAGTGAAAAGTTGAGTCAGCTGAGGCGACCCCTCCCGCCTCGCTTCGCGAGGCACCCTCCCCTCAAGGGGGAGGGCTAACCGCCCACCTTTTCCCCAAAGCTCGAAAAAAACTGTCCGGCCAGTTTCTTCGAGGTCGATTCGATCAGCCGGCTGCCGAGCTGGGCGATCTTGCCGCCGACATCTGCCTTGGCCGCGTATCTCAACACCGTGCTATCCGCTCCATCTGATGTCAGCGTCACGTCCGCACCGCCCTTGGCGAAACCGGCAATGCCGCCCTTGCCCTCACCTTGGATGGTGTAGGAGTGCGGCGGCTTCAGGTTCTTCAATGTCACTTCGCCGTTGAATGTCGCCTTGATCGGCCCGATCTTCACCACCACGGTCGCCGCCATTTCGGTCGGCGACTTCATGTCGAGACTCTGGCAGCCGGGAATCGTCGCCTTCAAGACCTCGGGATCGTTCAGCGCTTCCCACACTTTTTGCAGGGGGGCGGCAATGCGCTCCTCGCCTTCGATCACCAAAGCCATGAAAACCTCCCGGACAAGACTGCCTGAAGCCCTAACGCACGGCTGGGTGCGTGTCTATCACACCAAAGTCCGGTTGCGACCGCACACCCTCTTGCCTGCTTCCGCGCGTTGCCATATCGATTTGTCTTACAAATACGGAGACCACGATGGCAGGCGCCCCCACCACGAAGAAAAAATTTCGCTCGCAGGAGTGGTTCGACAATCCCGACAATCCGGGTATGACGGCACTCTATCTCGAACGCTACCTCAATTACGGCCTGACGCGCGCCGAACTGATGTCCGGCAAGCCGCTGATCGGCATCGCCCAGACCGGCTCCGATCTCTCGCCATGCAACCGCCACCATATCGAACTGGCCAAGCGCGTGCGCGAAGGCATCGTTTCGATGGGCGGCATCCCTTTCGAGTTCCCCTGCCATCCGATCCAGGAGACCGGCAAGCGTCCGACCGCAGCACTTGACCGCAACCTTGCCTATCTCAGCCTAGTCGAGGTGCTTTACGGCTATCCACTCGATGGCGTCGTGCTCACCATCGGTTGCGACAAGACGACGCCGGCCCTGCTGATGGCCGCAGCCACGGTCAACATCCCGGCCATCGCGCTGTCGGTCGGCCCGATGCTCAATGGCTGGCACAAGGGCAAGCGCACCGGCTCAGGCACCATCGTCTGGGAATCGCGCCAGCGCCTGTCGGCCGGCGAGATCGGCTATGACGAGTTCATGGACATCGTCGCGTCGTCGGCGCCATCCACCGGCTATTGCAACACCATGGGCACCGCCACCACGATGAATTCGCTGGCCGAGGCGCTTGGCATGCAGTTGCCGGGCTCGGCTGCCATTCCCGCACCGTACCGCGAGCGTGGCCAGATTTCTTATGAGACCGGAAAACGCATCGTCGAGATGGTGCATGAGGATTTGAAGCCGTCCGACATCATGACGAGAGAGGCTTTCGAGAATGCCATCGTCGTCAATTCGGCCATTGGCGGCTCGACCAATGCGCCTATTCATCTCAACGCCATCGCCCGCCACCTTGGAGTCAAGCTCGACAATGACGACTGGCAGACGGTCGGCCTCAATGTGCCGCTGCTGGTCAATTTGCAGCCGACAGGCGAATATCTCGGCGAAGACTATCACCACGCCGGCGGCGTGCCGGCGGTCATTGCCGAACTGATGAAGGGCGGGCTGTTGCCGCATCCCGGCGCGCGCACTGTCAACGGCAAGTCGATCGGTGAGAATAGCGATGGCGTCGCCAACGAAAACCCCGATGTCATCCGCTCTGTCGCCAAGCCGCTGAAGGCCAATGCCGGCTTCATCAACCTCAGGGGCAATCTGTTCGATTCGGCGATCATGAAGACCAGCGGCATCTCGCCCGAGTTCCGCGAGCGCTATCTGTCCAACCCGAAAGATCCCGAGGCTTTCGAAGGCAACGCCATGGTTTTCGACGGGCCTGAGGATTACCACGCCCGCATCGACGACCCGGCGCAAGGCATCGACGAACACACCATCCTATTCATGCGTGGCGCCGGTCCGATCGGCTATCCCGGCGGTGCCGAGGTCGTCAACATGCAGCCGCCGGCCTACCTCATCAAGAAAGGCATCCACGCGCTAGCCTGCATCGGTGACGGCCGCCAGTCGGGCACGTCGGGTTCGCCGTCGATCCTCAACGCCTCGCCGGAAGCCGCGATCGGCGGCGGGCTGGCGCTGCTCAAGACGGGCGACCGTGTCCGCATCGATCTGCGCAAGGGTACGGCCGACATCCTCGTCACCGATGACGAGATCACCCGGCGCCGTGCCGAACTGCAGAACAATGGTGGCTTTCATTATCCCAAGCACCAGACGCCCTGGCAGGAGATCCAGCGCGGCATGGTTGCGCAGTTCTCAGAGGGAATGGTGCTGGAGCCGGCGGTGAAATACCAGGACGTCGCGCATACCAGCGGTGTCCCCAGGGACAACCACTGATTATTCCTGGCGACGATTGCTGATGCTGGATCATTGAGAGGCGGCCTGAACAATCAGGCTGCCTCTCGGGTTCCGTTCAGCGTGTCCCGGCCGAGGGTCGAGATAGGGTTCCAAACTCAGGTTAACAAAAGACCTGACGACAGCCAGTTCGTTGGTGTCGGCAGCTTTTGTGCCGGTAGCTTTTCACGATAGGAATTTTTTCTTGACTCCGTGACCGCAGCTATGGTACATATTCGTCCATGGTGCTGATTTGCGCCAGTGACCCGCCGCACAGGCGGGTTTTTCGTTTGATGCTCCGTCAGCCAACGCGCCGGCGAAGGCTGCGAAGGAACCCGTTAACCCGAGTTCATTGCCCTGAGGGTCGAGAAACCATCCTTGACAAGCGCACGCAACAATTCCACCATCACGACATGGGGTGCATCGCGACGACCCCGTGAGGCGTCAGCCCAACGTTCGCGTCCAAGCTTCTCTTTTCAGGAGGTGGACGCCATGCCGTCAACAACAGCTATCACCGTATCGCAACTATCCCGGCTCATCGGTTTACCGGGCGCCCCTGTCATCATCGATGTTCGCATCGATGAAGATTTCGACGCCGATCCGCGCCTGTTGCCGGCCTCGTGCCGGCGCGACTTCAAAAGCGTTTCGAACTGGGCGGCCGCATTCGCCGGCAAGCCAGTGGCCGTTGTCTGCCAGAAGGGGCAAAAGCTCTCGCAGGGGGTAGTCGCATGGCTGCGCCATGAGGGGATTTCCGCCGAATCCCTTGAAGGCGGCTTTGAAGCCTGGCGCGATGCCGGGGGGCTTCTGGTTCGTACCGACAAGATGCCTCCACGCAATGAAAGGGGCGCCACCGTCTGGGTGACGCGATCACGCCCAAAGGTCGACCGCATCGCATGCCCTTGGCTGATCCGGCGTTTTCTCGACCCCGACGCGGTGTTCCTGTTTGTCGAACCCGCAGAAGTATTGGCTGTTGCCGACCGCTTTCAGGCCGTGCGTTTCGACATCGACAATGTGTTCTGGAGCCATCGCGGCGAACGCTGCACCTTCGACACGATGATCGAGGAGTTCGGGCTGGAATCAGAGGCGCTCGATCGCCTTGCCGTAATCATCCGCGCGGCCGACACGGCAAGCTTCGATCTGGCTCCCCAGGCTGCCGGCTTTCTGGCTGCCTCGCTTGGTCTGTCGCGTATGTTTCGCGACGATCTGGAACAACTGGAAGCAGGTATGCTGCTCTACGATGCGTTCTTCCGCTGGTGTCGCGACGCCACGGAAGAAACGCACAATTGGCCCGCAGCCGGCATGGGTAAACCGACATGAGTGCTCTTGTCCCGGCGGATACCGCGGGAAACGTGCCGGTGCCGACTGCACCGATTTTCACCGAAGCACTGAAGGTCTGGGCAAAAATCGGACTGCTCAGCTTCGGCGGACCGGCAGGGCAGATCGCCTTGATGCACAAGGAACTGGTCGAGGAGCGGCGCTGGATCGGTGAACAGCGTTTCCTGCATGCGCTGAACTACTGCATGCTGCTGCCTGGCCCGGAAGCCCAGCAACTCGCCATCTACATCGGCTGGCTGTTGCACAGGACGGCCGGTGGCCTTGTCGCCGGCATCCTGTTCGTCGTGCCGGGCGCGCTCGTGATGCTCGCCTTGAGCAGCTTTTACGTGCTCTATGGCGACATGCCTCTCGTCGCAGCGCTGTTTTTCGGGGTGAAGGCGGCGGTGCTCGCCATTGTCATCGAGGCGGTGATCCGGATCGGGCGGCGCGCGCTGAAGAACCGCGTCATGGTATCGATCGCGGTCGTGGCCTTCATCGCCATCTATGCGTTGAATGTGCCGTTCCCGCTCATCGTCCTGCTCGCCGGCCTGACCGGATGGCTGGGAGACCGCATTGCTCCCGGCCTGTTTTCCAGCTCCGCCCATGGCAAGGGCGATGTTGCCGACTTCAAGGGAGCGGTCGATCTGATGTTCGAACGCGGCGAGCTGGCCCATGTCAAACCGACCAAATGGCATGCGCCGCGCACAGTTGCGATCTGGCTGCCGCTCTGGCTCGGGCCCGTTCTTGTGATCTGGTGGTTCACCGGGTCCGCAAGCGTCTGGACCGAGATAGGGCGGTTCTTCAGTCTCATGGCTGTGGTCACGTTCGGTGGCGCCTACGCGGTGCTTGCCTATGTCGCGCAGGCAGCCGTCCAGTCGTTCGGCTGGCTCGTCCCCGGTGAAATGGTCGATGGTCTTGGGCTTGCCGAAACGACGCCAGGCCCGCTCATCCTGGTGTTGCAGTTTGTCGGCTTCATCGCCGCGTTTCGCCACGCCGAGCCGCTGGATCCATTGCTTGCCGGAGCGCTGGGGGCGTTGCTCACTCTGTGGGTGACGTTCACGCCCTGCTTCTTCTGGATATTCCTCGGCGCGCCCTACATCGAGGCCCTGCGCGGCAACAAGGCATTGTCGGCTGCGCTGGGCGCGATCACCGCCGCTGTTGTCGGCGTCATCATGAATCTCGCTCTATGGTTTGCCTTGCATGTCATCTTCCACGAAGTCCGCAACATCGGCTTCGGCATGAATGTGCCGGTGCTTTCGTCGATCGACTGGCGCGCGGCACTGCTTTCCTGTGCCACGATGATCGCCATCCTGAGGCTGAAGATCGGCATGCTGCCGACGCTCGCCGGATCGGCCCTTGCCGGTGTCTTGCTGCTGGCGGCGAGCGGCTGATGCCTGCAAGGACCTGAAGCGTATCGCCCGAATCCACTTTAACTGCCTTTGTATTCCGCCTGTGAACCACCTAACTGGTTGGAAACGGATTGGACCACTATGGCAGGACGGCGTTCTTCCCTCGGCTTCCTTGGAATGTTCGGCCGCTCGGGCGACTTGAGGCAACTCGACGATGCTTTGCGCGGCGCGGATTTGCATCCAGCCCTCGTGCCGGAGGGCGTGAAGCTTACCATCGTCAATCTGATGAAGGATCGCTGGCCCGACGAGCCGCCGCCGGGCACCTACGTGTCGGTGGCACAATTGTGCAGCTATTGCATTGCGGGTCCCGAAACCTTCGAGCAGGCCAATGGCCGGGAGCGGACGCTGGAAGCCGAGCGTCGCATCGAGGCAGCACTTGAAGCCGGCGACAGCTTCGACGCACAGATCGTGCTGATGACGCTGCATGCCAAGCTCATCAACGCTGAAGTCGTCGACCGATACGGGCTCAGCGCGGAATGACGCGAAAGGCAAGATCTGCCGGATTTTCCTGCGGCGGCCGAGCCGATCAGGCCCGGCTGATCTCCTCGAGATACCAGCCGATGTAGCGTAGTTCATTGTATTCCATCGGCGCGATCGGCCCGGGCACGAAGTAGTGCGAACGCACGCCACGCGCGGTGTGCTCGATGATCTTCTTGTCCTCTTCGGTGGTGACCTTCCACAGCCAGGTCAGCTTCTCCAAATCGTAGTCCTGGCCTTCGACGGCATCGCCGCGCACCAGCCAGATCAGTTCCATCTCGCAGGTATCAGCCGTTTTCGGGATGAAGCGGTAGATCATGCCGTGATCGGGATAGCAGACGAGGAAGGTCGTGCCGCCGAGATGGATGGAGGTGACGCCACCGTCATAGTCGGTGAAGCGGCCCATCAGCGGGGCCACCGGCGATCCATCCTGGCTGCCGCTCGAAACGCCATCATAAAGCGCGTAGCGGAAGGTGTGGATTGCTTCCTGACCGGCCGCCGAGTTCTGCCAGCGGTTGGCGCTGCCGATCTCGATGCCGAGTGCGCAGGTGCGCTGCTCCATCGCCGCATTGAGCTGCTCGATCATCTCGGCCGGCTTTTCCAGCGCATGCGTCTGCGAGTATTCCGGATGCGCCGGCCCGCAATGGTAGCATTCGACATAGTTCTCGACGGCGAGCTTCCAGTTGGCGTCGAGCGGATAGGACTGACGATACGCCACGTTGGCGTCGCCCCAGCCATACTGGCCGCAACTGGTGCGCAGCGACTGTTCGATCGGGTCGAAATCGAGCGGCGTCTCGGCGAAGGAAATGAAGACCAGCCCAGAGGCAACGCGGACATGAAGCTTCTTCAGCCCGTGCGCCGTGCGGTCGAAATCCTTCGGCATCAGGCGGGCAGCGCGCAACGACCCGTCATTGGAATAGGTCCAGGCGTGATAGGGGCACACGAACATCTTCGCGTTGCCCTTCTCCTTGGTGCAGACCTCGGCGCCGCGGTGGCGGCAGACATTGAGCATGGCATGCACGGTGCCATCCATGCCGCGTGTCAGGATGACCGCCTCGTCGCCGAGCTTGAACAACTCGAAGTCGCCGGGGTTCGGGATGACACTGGCATGCGCCAGGCAGTGCCAGTGTCGGCGAAAGACACGTTCCATGTCCCGCTCGAAGATCGCTGGGTCGTGATAGAAGGCGCGCACCAGGCCGTGGCCGGGCCGATGAGATGTCACCAGCCGATCGATCGCGTCGCCGTCGGTAGGGGCTTGCTGGATAGGATGCACACTCATTTGTCGTTCTGCCCGATGGTTGGTCCTGGGTGGTGGCGGTATGGCTGCACGAACTCGTCTCCGGTCAGCCGCCCATGTGCGTGCGCGGCAGGTGGATCAGGCTGCCGAAGCGGGCACGCAATCTGTCGTCGACCTGTTTTGGCACGTGGCGCGGAAATCGTTCGGCAAGAATGCGTTTCTTCTCGGTGATCGCACGCAGCAATATATCAGGCCGGCCTTTTTCGTTCCATTCCTTCGGCGAAGAACGATCGCCGAGGGCGGGATAGAAATGCCTGGTCTGCATCAGCTTGAGCGTTTGTTCGTTGTCGAGGTAGTGGCCCGGGCCTTTGAGGCAGACCTCGGCGATGCTGTCGATCGACAAGGCCTCGTCAGTCACGTCGATGCCACGCGCGCAGCCCAGGCAATGACCGAGCATGTCGTTGTCGATGACCAGGCTTTCCAGGCAGAAGCCGAGCAGCGAGGCATGCATGCCGGCCGCCTCGTAGACGAGGTTGAGGCCGGAGAGGCCGGCCATCACATTGGTGATGCCCTTTTCGTAGCCGGACTGAATGTCGGGCAGTTTCGAATCCGTCATACCGGCGGCCGAACCGCCGGGCAGGTCGTAGAATTGTGCCATCTGGGCGCAGGCCGCCGTTGCCACCGACTGCTCTGCCGACCCGCCGGCCATGGCGCCGGTGCGCAGGTCCGACATGAATGGCCAGGCACCGAAGATCGCCGGATGGCCGGGCTTGAGCGCGTTGACATAGACCAGGCCGGCCAGCACTTCGGCCACCGCCTGCACGACGGCGCCGGCCATCGCAGCGGGTGCCGTCGTGCCGGACTGGCCGGTCGACAGGAGCAGGATCGGGATGCCGCCTTCAACGCAGGCCTCGAGCACGCCGCAGGCATCCTCGGCGAACTTCATCGGCGGCACGACGAATGAGTTGGAGTTGGAAACGAAGGGCCGGGCGCGGAAATTCTCCTCGCCGCCGGCGATGGCATAGAGCATTTCCAGCGCCGGCTTCACGTTCTCACGCACCGTGAAGGACGTTCCGACGTGCTTCGATGTCCCCATCACACAGGCATAGAGCGTGTTGAAATCCATCTCGAGCGGATCAGCGATGTCGCGCGCCACCATCGGCCGCTGGAAGAAATGGATGTTGTCCAGCCCATCGACGATGCGGGCGGCATCATAAATGTCCTGCAGCTTGGATTCGCGGTACTCACGCTTCTCCAGGTCCACCAGGTGCACGGCGATACCCGCGGTGCCGTAGTGTACACGCTTGCCCTGGACAACCATGTCGTGCCTGGCGTCCTGGCCATGAAGTGTGAAATGTCGTGCAGCCCGCTTGATCGTGTCGAGCACGAGCGCGCGCGGAAAGCGGACACGGCCATCGTCGCCATGGACCGCCCCCGCCCTGGTCAGCACCTTTATGCAGGAGGGGATGGCATTGGCGAAGCCCACCGTCTCCAGGAGCGTCAGCACGCCCTCGTGGATGCGCTCGCAGTCATCACCGCGCAGCGGCCCGTAGCTGCCGCCTTCGATGGCCTGGTGCTGTGGTCCGGTATCCTCCATCAGAGGAGCTGATCGCATGGCATGTCCTGTTTCGCGAAGACTGGAGCGCTGTGAACGACGGTTTGCCGGCGTATCTTGCTGTTCGACAGCCACTGGCATGGAAGCACTCCACCTTCGTCGGCAGGAACTCGTGGCGGTTGGTCCACCATCGGCCTGCTTCTTCCCCTGACGCCGACTATGCCGCCGGCGTTGGCCCATCCTATGAGCCAGCTGGCCCAGTTGCATGTGCCAGCGCTAAAGTAACCGGAGCTGCTGCGAACGGCTCCGGTCACGAGACATGGATGATGGATCAGGCAGCGGCCGGCCTGCGGCCGGCTGCGGTGGCGAGTTCACGGATGCCCGGCTCGATGTGCTGCAGCGCGATCGAGGAAATGCCCAACCGCATGAAACGCGAAGGCTTTTCGGTGCGGTCGAAGAACCGGTCACCAGGCTCGATGATGACACTGCGCGAGGCAGCCGCCTCGGCCAAACTGCGCGAATCGGTGCCGCGCGGCCCTTCGAGCCAGAGCGACGTGCCACCTGCCGAGTCGGTCGAGCGCCATTCCGGCAAGAAGGCGGAAATCGCATGGACCAGGCGCTTGCGCCGCTCGTCGAAGGCCGACGACAGCCGCCGCACCAACGCCTCATGATGGCCGAGCGACAGGAAGAGCGCTACGGCGCGCTGGTTGTTGGCCGGCGGATGACGCAGCATGAAGCGGCGAAGCGCCCTGAGTTCCGAGATCAGGCCAGCCGAAGCGACGATGTAGCCGAGCCGCAGGCCCGGAGCCAGCGTCTTCGACATCGAGCCGACATAGACGACGCGGCCGGAACGATCGAGGCTCTTCAACGCCTGCTGCGGTGCTTCATCGAGAAGTTGGCTGTCATAGCCGTCCTCGATGATGATCTGGTTGTAGCGATTGGCCCGCGCCAGAAGATCCTGCCGCCGTTCCGCCGACAGCGGCACCATGGTCGGGCAATGATGGCTGGGCGTAACGAAGACGAAACCGGAATCACTGGGAATAGAAGCGGTTACGATGCCGGACTGGTCGACCGGTACCGGCTCTATCTCGGCGCCCGCGAGGCGGAAGATCGAGCGGGCGTCGGGGTAGCCGGGGTCCTCCATCGCCACCTTGGAGCCCTTGGACATCAGCAGCGTCGCCAGCATGTAGAGCGCGTTCTGGGCGCCCAGCGTGACGATGATCTCGTCCGGGTTGGCGAAAATGCCGCGCCGCGGCAGCAGCCGCGCCTGGATCTGCTCGATCAGCAGCGGATCGTCGCGGTCGACCATGTCGGACGCCCAGTTGCGGATTTCGAGCACGGCAAGCGCCATGCGGTTGCACTCGCGCCACTCGGCGGTCGGGAACAGCGCCGGATCGAACTGGCCGTACACGAAGGGGTAGGACGACTTGATCCAGTTCTCGTGCTTGGCCGGCGGCGGCATGTCGCTGGCGGCGATCTTGCGGCGTGCCTTCCAGTCGATCTCGTTGGCCTGGTCGGGCGCCTTCTGGTGCGGCTTGGCCGGCGTCGCCAGCACATCAGGATTGACGAAATGGCCACGCCGCTCGCGGGCCACCAGGAAGCCCTGGTCGACGAGCTGCTGGAACGCCAGCACCACGGTTCCGCGCGCCACACCGAGTTTTTCGGCCAGGATCCGGCAGGAAGGAAGCGGCATCGAAGCGGCGATCTGGCGGTCGAGAATGGCGGCTACGATGGCTTGGCGGATCTGCGCTTGCAGGGTCTGGCCCGATTCCGCCGAAATCCGGAACAGGCCGGACCATATGGCCGTGTCGTTACGCTGTGGCATGGGAGATGTTCCTCGATGGCCAGCCTTTTTCGCTTGGCTGGACCAGCCGAAGGTAGCCGTGGCACAAGGGGTTGCGCCAATCAATTTTTCTGATCGTTGGGATTTATGCCAGTGATCCTTCACGCCATTTTGATGCTGCGCTGCGGCATCCCAGGGTGACGCGGCGCGTCATCCCGGCGATGACTCCGTGCGTCAAGCTGCGCATTGAAACGGGTGGAATTAGGCTCGATAGATTGTCGCGACGACACGCGCCGGAAACATCCGGTCCGTAATGATGGCTCTAGGTTTCGGAGTTTGGCAGTGGATCAATCGTCCTTTCAAAGACAGCTCGCCGCGTTGCGCGATCATCGCGCGGCGGCGCCCGCCAGCATGCGCCAGGCTTTCGCCGCCGACCCCAAGCGGTTCGTGACATTCTCCGCCACAGACGGCGACCTTCTGCTCGACTGGTCGAAATGCGCCGTCGATGCGCTCACCATGGATCTGCTGGAGAAGCTCACCGAGGCGGCCGATCTCGAAGGCCGCCGCGCCGCCATGTTCGCCGGCAAGAAGATCAACCTCACCGAGGACCGCGCCGTGCTGCACACGGCACTGCGCAACCTGACCGGCAAGGGTGTCACCGTCGACGGCCAGGACGTCAAGGCGGATGTCATCGCCGTGCTCGACGCCATGGGCGCCTTTGCCGATGCCGTGCGATCGGGCAAGGCGGCCGGCGCCACCGGCAAGAAGATCACCGACATCGTCAACATCGGCATCGGCGGCTCCGATCTCGGCCCGGCCATGGCGACGCTGGCGCTGGCGCCCTATCATGACGGGCCGCGCGCGCACTACGTCTCCAATATCGACGGCGCCCATATCCACGACACGCTGAAGGGCCTGTCCGCCGAAACCACGCTGTTCATCATCGCCTCCAAGACCTTCACCACCGTCGAGACGATGACGAATGCACAGACGGCGCGCAAATGGGTGCAGGAAGCGCTCGGCAAGGAAGCGGTGGGCAAGCATTTTGCCGCCGTCTCGACCGCGCTCGACCTGGTGGCCAAGTTCGGCATCGCGCCGGATCGCGTCTTCGGCTTCTGGGACTGGGTCGGCGGCCGCTATTCGCTCTGGGGCGCGATCGGCCTGCCGGTGATGATCGCTGTCGGCCCGCGGAATTTTCGCGCCTTCCTCAACGGCGCACACGAGATGGACGAGCATTTCCGCACCGCACCCGTGCAGGAGAACCTGCCGGCGCTGCTGGGGCTGGTCGGCTGGTGGCATCGGGTGATCTGCGGATACCCGGCGCGCGCCGTCATCCCTTATGACCAGCGCCTGTCCAGGCTGCCGGCCTATCTGCAGCAGCTCGACATGGAATCGAACGGCAAGAGCGTCACCCTCGAAGGCACGGCGGCGACGACGCCGACCGGGCCGCTGGTCTGGGGCGAGCCCGGCACCAATGGCCAGCATGCCTTCTTCCAACTGCTGCACCAGGGCACCGATTTCATCCCGGTCGAGTTCCTTGCCGCGGCCGTCGGGCATGAGCCCGATCTCAAGCATCAGTACGATCTGCTGCTCGCCAACTGCCTGGCGCAGTCGGAAGCGCTGATGAAGGGCCGCACGCTGGAGGAGGCCCGTACCCAGATGCTGGCCAAGGGCATGAAGCCGGCCGAGGTCGACAAAATCGCCCCGCATCGCGTCTTCTCCGGCAACCGGCCCTCGGTCACCATCCTCTACCGCAAACTCGACCCGCGCACCTTCGGCCGGCTGATCGCGCTCTACGAGCACCGCGTCTTCGTCGAGGGAACGCTGTTCAACATCAATTCCTTCGACCAGTGGGGCGTCGAACTCGGCAAGGAACTGGCCACCGGCCTTTTGCCTGTCGTGGAGGGCAAGGAAAGTGCCGCCAAGCGGGATGCATCGACCGCTGGCCTTGTGGGATTCATCCACCATTTGCGTGGATCGGAGTGAAAAGCTTGGCAGACATCAAGGGAATATTGTTCGACAAGGATGGAACGCTTGTCGACTTCAACGCGACCTGGCTTGGCGTCGCAGATTTCATGGCTATGGATGCGTCGGAAGGCGATCGCTGGAAAGCCGACAGGCTGCTGGCGGCTGCTGGCTTCGATTTCGCCAACAGGCGATTCAAGCCGGACTCCATCTTTGCGTCCGGCACCAATCTCGACGTCGTCGAATTGTGGTTTCCGCGCCTGTCCAACGAGGACCAGATGCTTGCGGTTGCCCGTTTCAACGAGATCACCTCGGTGCAGGGGTCGGCAATGGCGGTGGCGTTGCCGGGCATCGTCGACACGCTGACGGCATTGCACAGAAAATCCTACCGTCTTGGCGTCGCCACCAACGATTCGACCAGCGGCGCGGAAAAAACGCTGGTCACGCTCGGCGTCGCCCAGCTGTTCGACGCTGCCTATGGCTACGACGCGGTCGCCAATCCGAAACCGGCGCCCGACACCATCCTGGCCTTCAGCGATCTCACCGGGCTGAAGCCGGCGGAGATCGCCATGGTCGGCGACAACCGCCATGATCTCGAAATGGCGCGGGCCGGCGGCTGCGGGCTGGCGGTCGGCGTGCTCTCCGGCACCGGCACCCGCGAATCGCTGGCCGGGATTGCCGACGTTGTTCTTGATTCGGTTGCCGATCTGCCCGACTTCCTTTCGGCACGGGTCAAGGAGACGATCTGACCGAGCTAGGCTTGGCAAATCAACTTGGGCTTTCCCGCCAACGGCTGAGATTGGGTGGTTGCGGACAGTCCGCTCCTGCATCGGCCGCCCTGAATTGCAGACTTCGGCGATTGGGTAATTTGGGCCCGCAGAACGAACCCGCTGCGCGGGATGGGCGCCCGCGGTTGAGGTAGAGATCAAGAACCGGTCGTTGCGCCTGCGTTGAGCGGGGTTC
>NZ_JAMYSA010000140.1:0-13674 GCF_040321735.1 Mesorhizobium sp. M0293 | reverse complement strand
CCCCCCTTGTTCGGGGGCACCCCGCCGCGCGGGCGGGCGGGCTATATCCGGCGCGGCCGGGCCTGCCCCTTGTGGGGGCTGGGGGGAGCGCGCCACGCGCTCCACACCGGGTGGCGCGCGGCCTCCATCATCGCCGAGGGCGAGGTGATGCAGCTTGCCGCCGCCAAGAACCTCGAAACCACCGAGGACGAGCATTTCGCCGTCATCAAGGCCAAGACCGCGGCATTGTTTTCGGCGGCTGCCGAAGTCGGTCCGGTCATTGCCCAGGCGACGCGCAACGACCGTGCGGCGCTGCGCTCCTATGGCATGAATCTCGGCCTTGCATTCCAGCTGATCGACGACGCGCTGGACTATGGCGGCACCAGCAAGGATCTGGGCAAGAATGTCGGCGACGATTTCCGCGAAGGCAAGGTGACCTTGCCGGTCATCCTCGCCTACCGGCGCGGCACCAAGGCCGAGCGCACCTTCTGGAAGCGCTCCATCGAGGACAATGTCACCGATGACGCCGGTCTGGAAAAAGCGATCGGCCTGATGACCCGCCACGGCGCCATCGCCGACACGATCGGGCGCGCCAGCCATTTCGGCGAGATCGCCCGCGACGCGCTGGCGCCGCTGGAAGCGACGCCGCAGAAATCGGCGCTGATCGACGTCATCGATTTCTGCATCAGCCGGGTGAACTGAAGGCTGGACTTTAGCGGCGCTTCCTCTGGCTCGCGGTGATGAGGAAGTTTGCGAATTCGGTCCCGCCGTCTCGACAACATGCCTCGCCGCAAATTATCTATAAAACATGGCAAAGGGCACAGACGACACCATCGCGGTGCGCATCAGCAAGGTGCTGGCGGACCGCATCATCTCCGGCGCGATCGAGCCGGGAGCCAGGCTTCGGCAGGATCATATCGCCGAGGAATTCCAGACCAGCCATGTTCCCGTGCGCGAAGCCTTCCGCCGGCTCGAAGCGCAAGGGCTGGCCGTCGGCGAGCCGCGCCGTGGCGTGCGTGTCGCCGCTTTCGACTTGGGCGAGGTCAAGGAGGTCGCCGAAATGCGCGCCGCACTCGAAGTGCTGGCGCTGCGCCACGCCGCGCCGCACCTGACATCGGCCATTCTCGATCTCGCCGAGGAGGCGACCAAGGCCGGCGACAAGTCCCGCGATGTCAGGTCGTGGGAAGAAGTCAACCGCGCCTTCCACCGGCTGATCCTGACGCCATGCGGCATGCCGCGCCTGCTCGCCACCATCGACGACCTGCACGCGGCGAGTGCCCGCTTCCTGTTTGCGGCTTGGCGATCGGAATGGGAGGCACGTACCGACCAGGATCATCGCGCGATACTCACCGCCTTGCGGCAGGGAAGCACCGAATCGGCAGCCGTGACGCTGGGGCGGCATGTTCAATGGATTGGCCGCAAGCCAGTCAGGACGGCTTCCGGGACGACGCGCGAAGCCTTTGCCATCGTCGGCTGATGCATTGTCGCCCAAAGCGACCTTGGTTTTGGGGAACGACATGCATGCAAGCAGAGACCTGAAGCGGGTCGCCTGAATACCTCAGTTGCGACACTTTAGGCGGCCTTTGCACAGCGAAGGCTTGCTATCCCGCGGGAATTGTGGATTCGATAATAGATCGAAAACAGAAATTATCTATAATTTGCAATCGATCGAAGGAATCCCAATGACAGACGTCGCATTCTCGTCCAGCAAGCCATCGTTCAGTCCGCTTCGGCTTCAAGGCCGCTCTCTTGTCTGGCAGGTTGGAGCCGTCGTGCTCGGCATGCTGTTCCTGGCGCTCTCCTCATACATCGAAGTGCCGATGGTTCCGGTTCCGGTGACCATGCAGACCTTCGCCGTGACACTGATCGGCGCGCTCTATGGCTGGCGGCTTGGCGCCATCACCATCGCCGCCTGGCTGGTCGAGGGCGCGGTCGGTTTCCCGGTGCTGGCCGGCGGCGCCGCCGGCGTACAGCATTTCGTCGGGCCGACCGGTGGCTACCTCTTCGCATTTCCGGTCACCGGCGCGCTGGTTGGCTGGCTCGCCGAACGCGGCTGGAACGGCAACAGGGTGATGCTTGCCTTCGCCGCCATGCTGCTCGGCAACCTTGCTTGCCTGGTTCTCGGCACCATGTGGCTCGCCGTCATGATCGGCGTCGAACAGGCCATCACGTTCGGATTTCTGCCTTTCCTGGTCGGCGGCTTGCTCAAGTCGGCGCTGGGTGCCGCGACACTCATGGCCCTTCCTGGCAGGGCTAAGCCGGCCAATCCGTGACGATCAGGCTGCGCGCCCATCACCTCCTTTGCCTGCTCACCTATGTGGGCAAGGGATACAGTCCCGCCTTCATCGCCAACTACGATCGCGTAGCGGAGCGCCTGAGCCGGGGCGAGGACGCCCTCCTCGTTTCCGGCCCCGACGATGTCTGCGGCCCGTTGCTCGACGAGCCGGAACCGCATTGTCTCAACGAAAGCGTCGTCGAGCGGGACCGGCTCGCGGCACAGGATTTGGAGGAATTGCTGGCGCGCCCAATCCGGATCGGCGCCAGGCTCGATCTCGATGCCTCGATGCTGGCCCGGATGCGGCAGGCGTTTTCGGCTGGGCGCGTGCGCAAGGCTTGCGGCGGCTGCGAGTGGAATGAGCTGTGCGGCACGATTGCGGCCGGCGGATATGGCGACACGCTGGTGCAGCGGTCTGCTTCGCGAGGTGAGCGCTGATATTGGCGCCGAGCCCAGCGGTCGAATCTGTGATATTCGGCTTCGCGCAGGGCACGGCCGAAATTCAAGATCGGAAAACTGGTGCCTGCCGCCATGGTTTGTTAATCGGGTGCCCGGATTGTGAATTCGAGGCGGATTGAAGCGCGACCCCAAAAAGGCCATGCTTTATCAGGAAGATCGAGTCTACGCCGATCCGCTGACTCGGAGATGGCGCCTGGCTGAAAGGAATACAATGCGGCAAGGACGTGCGCGCTGGCTGACAAGGCTGGCAATTGTGGCAGGCATAGCGATCTCGGCTCTGCCGGCCTATGCCAAGCAAACCACCGAACCGGTCAAGATCACGTCGTTCTCGGGCGCCTATCTGGCAGCCCGGATCGCCGAAGGCGACAACGACCTCGACAGCGCCATCGCCTACTACAAGCAGGCTTTGGCCTTCGACCCGAGCGACACCGGCCTGCAGCAGAGCCTGATGCTGTCGCTGATCGCGCAAGGCCGCTTCGACGAATCCCTGGTCTATGCCGACAAGCTCAAGGAAGTTCCGGATGTCGAGCGCTTCTCGCGCCTGGCACTGTCTGTCGATTCCTTCCACAAGAAGGATTTCACCAAGGCGCAGTACTGGCTCAAGCTGTCGCTGGAATCCGATCTTGACCGGCTGATCTCCGGGGTCATGTCAGGCTGGGCCCAACAGGGCGCCGGCGAACCCAGTGACGCAATGGCTTCCATCGACAAGCTGCAGGGGCCGGATTGGTTCGGCCTGTTCAAGTCGTTCCACCGTGCCCTGATCGCCGATGCGTCCGGTATGCCCGAAAAGGCCGAGGCGATCTACGCCGCGACGATGCAGGATACGGCCGCCGGCGGTGCCGCTCCCGAAACCTGGATGCGCAACGCCCAGGCCTACGCGTCGTTCCTCGCCCGCAAGGGCGACAAGACCAAGGCGATGTCGGTGCTCGATCAGGCTGAGGCGTTTTCGCCCGGCAAGCTGGAAATCGTCGCCTTGCGCGACAGGATCGCCAAGGGCGACAAGATTGCGCCCTTCGTTGCCGGTCCGTCTGACGGCGCCTCCGAGATTCTGCTCGACCTCGCGACCGCGCTCAATCGCGGCGGCGGCGAGCCGTTCGTCCGTCTCTATCTGCAATATGCACTGGCTCTGAAGCCCGACAGCGATGCGGCGCTGGTGCAGCTCGCTGCCGTGTCCGAGCAGTTGAAGGACGGCGAGGGCGCCATCGCGCTCTATCGGCGGATCCCCGCGACTTCGCCGCTGAAGGAGCTTTCGGACCTGCAGCTCGGCCTCAACCTTGCCGATCTCGACCGTCATGAGGAGGCGATCACCCATCTGAAGGCCTTCGTCGACGCCCACCCCGACGACATGCGCGCCTATCTGGCGCTCGGCGGCGTCTATTCCTCTAAGGAGGATTTCCGCTCGGCCGCCAATCTCTACGACAAGGCCGTCGAGGCGCTGAAGACGCCGACCGCGGCCAACTGGAACATCTTCTACCAGCGCGGCATCGCCTATGAGCGGCTGAAGGAATGGCCGAAGGCCGAGCCGAACTTCCGGAAGGCGCTGGAGCTGTTCCCCGACCAGCCGCAGGTATTGAATTATCTCGGCTATTCCTGGGTCGACATGAACATGAACCTCAAGGAAGGCCTGGCGATGATCCAGAAGGCCGTCGACCTCAGGCCGAGCGACGGTTACATCGTCGATTCGCTGGGTTGGGCCTATTTCCGCCTCGGCAGGTTCGACGATGCGGTGCGCGAAATGGAACGCGCCGTGTCGCTGAAGCCGGAAGATCCGGTTCTGAACGACCACCTTGGCGACGCCTACTGGCGCGTCGGCCGCAAGCTGGAAGCAACCTTCCAGTGGAACCAGGCCCGCGACCTGAAGCCAGATCCCGATGTGCTGGCCACCTTGCAGCAGAAGCTGATGAAGGGCCTGCCGCCGATCGAGTCCAACACGGCGCAGGAAACCCAGAAGGTCAAGCCTGAGCCTGTGCCCGCCCCGAAGGGGTGAACCGACTTTTTTGAATACGAGCGGGGCTCTTTTCGGAGCCCCGTTTCCGTTTGGGCTAGATGCGCCCGTCCAGACGCCTGCCGATTTGCGGAGACGGTCTCAAAACATCTTCCGGTAGACGACGAACCCGGAGCGCTCGGCAACCCTTGTCATAGAGCTTCGCGGCGGCGCTTTGCTTGACGCTTCGCCGCCGTGTCTCTAGGACGTGCCGGCAAGCTAGCCTGTGCTGTCGAGGCCCCCCGTGACGATTGAAATCCCCGCCCATATGCATCCCAGCCGCTCGTTCCAGGGGCTGATCCTGACCTTGCACAATTACTGGGCGGCCTATGGCTGCGTCATCCTGCAGCCCTACGATATGGAAGTCGGCGCCGGCACCTTCCATCCGGCAACGACACTGCGCGCGCTCGGACCGAAGCGCTGGAATGCGGCCTATGTCCAGCCTTCGCGTCGTCCCAAGGATGGCCGCTATGGCGAGAACCCGAACCGGCTGCAGCACTATTATCAATACCAGGTGATCCTGAAACCCAACCCGCCCAACCTGCAGGAGCTCTATCTCGGCTCGCTGGCGGCGATCGGCGTCGATCCCCTGCTGCACGATATCCGCTTCGTCGAGGACGATTGGGAAAGCCCGACGCTGGGCGCCTGGGGCCTCGGCTGGGAATGCTGGTGCGACGGCATGGAGGTGTCGCAGTTCACCTACTTCCAGCAGGTCTGCGGCATCGAATGCGCGCCGGTGGCCGGCGAGCTGACCTACGGGCTTGAACGCCTGGCCATGTATGTGCAGGGCGTCGACAATGTCTACGACCTCAACTTCAACGGCCGCGAAGGCGCCGACAAGGTCACCTATGGCGACGTCTTCCTGCAGGCCGAGCAGGAATATTCGCGGCACAATTTCGAATACGCCAACACGGCGATGCTTTTGCGCCACTTCGAGGACGCCGAGGCCGAGTGCAAAGCGCTGCTCGATGCCGGCGCGCCGGCGTCGAACGACAATCTGCCGACGCACCGCATGGTTTTCCCGGCCTACGACCAGTGCATCAAGGCCAGCCATGTCTTCAACCTGCTCGATGCGCGCGGCGTGATTTCGGTCACCGAACGGCAGAGCTACATCCTGCGGGTGCGCAATCTGGCGAAAGCTTGCGGTGAGGCGTTTCTGAAGACGCAGGCGGGTGGCCTGGCGGCCTGAGTTTCAGGCACGCTTCATCATCTCGAGGGAAGCGTTGATTGGCGACAGGATCTGCCCGCTCGCGCCGGCCATTGTCCGCAATGCCTGCCGTACACCCGGCATCGAGAACGCGCCGTGAGCCTGCGCGGTGAAGCAGGCGCTGAGTGCGAGGATCTGCAGAAGTCTGGATGCCGTTTTCATGGTCGTTGAGCCAATGGTTCCCTGCCTGAGCGTGTGTCGCTTCAGCGCTGAGTTCGGTTCATGGAAATCTTTGATCCAAGGACGGGTGGCGTGGTCTCGTCCCGACAGGATGGCCAAAATTTGTGTAAAGGGTGACAGCAGCCAGCCGAGTTGCTATGCCCCGCCCGGACCACTCTCCCGCATGAGCTGACCCCGATGCCTGACCTGCTTCTAGAACTTCGCTCCGAGGAAATCCCTGCGCGCATGCAGCGCAAGGCGGCGGGTGACCTGAAGAAGATGCTGACCGACGGTCTGGTCGAGGCGGGGCTGACCTATGAGGCGGCGCGCGAGTACTGGACGCCGCGGCGTCTGACCCTCGATATCAGGGGCCTGACCGCTCGCTCGAAGGATGTTCGCGACGAGATCAAGGGGCCGTCGACATCAGCGCCTGAACAGGCGGTCCAGGGTTTCTTGCGCAAGGCAGGGCTTGCTTCGGTCGCCGAGGCGCATATCCATTCCGATCCGAAGAAGGGCGATTTTTATGTCGCCCACATTTCGAAGCCGGGCAGGCCTGCGGAAGAGATCATCGCCGAGCTGGTGCCGGACATCATCCGCAATTTCCCCTGGCCGAAATCGATGCGCTGGGGCCCGGCCTCGGCCAAGCCCGGTTCATTGCGCTGGGTGCGGCCGCTGCAATCGATCCTGTGCACCTTCGGCCCGGAGACCGAGGAGCCGGTGGTGGTCGATTTCGAGATCGACGGCATCCGCTCCGGCAACATCACCTATGGCCACCGTTTCCATGCGCCCGATGCCATCACGGTGCGCCGCTTCGACGACTATGTTTCCAAGCTGGAAGCGGCCAAGGTCGTGCTCGATGCCGACCGCCGCAAGGAAATCATCCTTGCCGATGCCCGCAATCTCGCCTTCGCCAACGGGCTCGACCTAGTCGAGGACGATGGGCTGCTGGAAGAGGTGTCCGGGCTGGTTGAATGGCCGGTCGTGCTGATGGGCGAATTCGAGCAGGCTTTCCTCGCCATACCCGCCGAAGTGATCCGGCTAACCATCCGCGCCAACCAGAAGTGCTTTGTGACATCGCGCCTGATCTCCCCCCCTGAGGGGGAGATGTCGGCGAAGCCGACAGAGGGGGTCGCCTCGCGTGAAGCGCTGGCGCCATCTGTGCCGAGCCCGATCGAACCGACCCCCTCTGGCCTGCCGGCCATCTCCCCCTCAAGGGGGGAGATTAGCCAGCTTTCCAACCGTTTCATCCTCACCGCCAACATCGAGGCCAAGGACGGTGGCAAGGAGATCGCCCACGGCAACGGCAAGGTGGTGCGCGCCCGTCTGTCCGACGCGCTGTATTTCTGGACGACCGACCAGGGCGATTTGCCTGATCTTGGTGAGCTCAAGGCGTCAGCGCAAAAATTCGAACTCGATCTGAAGAAACCCCTCGACCAGCGCATGGCCCGCCTCGACCATCTCGGCGTGACTTTCCACGCCAAGCTTGGCACGCAGGGCGAGCGGGTGGAGCGGATCAAGCGCCTGGCCGAAGAACTGGCGCCGATCGTGGCGCAGTCGATCTCCCCCCTTGAGGGGGAGATGGCCGGCAGGCCAGAGGGGGTCGCCTCGCGTGAAGTGCCGGCATCCTCTGTCAGCGATAGGGCGTCGCGCCCCGTCGTGCCGACCCCCTCTGTCGCCTTCGGCGACATCTCCCCCTCGAGGGGGGAGATTACCGCGCTTGCAAGTCGCGCCGCTGTCCTGGCCAAGGCCGATCTCACCACCGAAGTCGTCGGCGAGTTTCCCGAATTGCAGGGCGCCATGGGCCGCAAATACGCGCTGCTCCAGGGCGAGCATGCTTCAGTCGCCGCGGCCATCGAGGAACACTACAAGCCGCAAGGCCCGTCCGACCGTGTGCCGACCGATCCGGTTTCGATTGCGGTGGCGCTCGCCGACAAGCTGGATACGCTTGTCGGCTTCTGGGCGATCAACGAAAAGCCGACTGGTTCGAAAGATCCTTATGCGTTGCGCAGAGCGGCGTTGGGTGTGATCAGGATTCTGGTCGAGAACGGGGTAAGGTTGTCGCTAAGAGCATCGACATTCGAGGCTTCGGAGGAAGTTGCAGACTATATCCGCGATCGTCAGCTTGATCGCCAGTCTGAAATTGCTGCTGAGTTGGAACAGCAACTAGGCGGAGACTCTTTGATCGACCGCGTCATTGAGCGTGATTCAGCGATTCCAAGCGATGCGTTCGAGCGGTCGCAGATAAGGAGGGAAGAAGAGATTGAAAACCTGATCGCCTTCTTCCACGACCGCCTGAAAGTCTACCTCCGCGATCAGGGTGCCCGCCACGATCTGATCGATGCAGTGCTGGCGACAAGTTCGCGCCCAATCTCCCCCCTAGAGGGGGAGATGTCGGCGAAGCCGACAGAGGGGGGCGCTGTCCCGCCGTCCTCTCAGCGCCAAGCGCCCCCCTCCGCCCTGCCGGGCATCTCCCCCTCAAGGGGGGAGATTGGCCAATCGTCCAATGATGACCTGCTGCAGATCGTCCGCCGCGTCGAGGCGCTCGGCTCCTTCCTCGACACAGAGGATGGCAGAAATCTGCTCGCCGGCACCAAGCGTGCGGCCAACATCCTGGCTGCCGAGGAGAAGAAGAAAACGGCGGTCGCCGAAACCGTTGACCCGGCATTGTTGCGCGAGGATGCCGAGAAATCTCTGTTTGCGGCGGTGAACCAGGCTGAGAAGCAAGCCGGCGAAGCGATTCAAAACGATGACTTTTCCGCCGCCCTGCTGGCGCTTAGCGTGTTGCGCGAGCCGGTTGATTCATTCTTTGAGCATGTTCTCGTGAATGATGAGGACCAGGCCGTGCGCGCCAACCGCCTGGCGCTGCTCGCCCGCATCCGCGCGGCCACCGGTCAGGTCGCGGATTTCTCGAAGATTGCCGGTTAAGGACTGAAAAAATATCTTCCAGCCGGTCGTTCGAGCCGGCTTACAGTCATATGACGATGATCTCTTCGTGGCAAAAAGGACATGTTCCCAACCCCACGGAGGCTTCCATGAATTCCGATCACGACATCGAAGTGACAGAAGAAACTCCCGCCGAGGCGCTTGAATCCGCTTCCGAAACCACCCTCGATCATGCCGCGGCCGCAGCGGTCGAAGCCGCCGATCTGTCTGACGATGACGAAGATGGCGACGATGAAGAAGGCGAAGAAGGCGACCACGCCGAAGCTGCCACGCTCTCGGATGACGACGAAGACGGCGAGGCCGAAGAGGTCGACGACAAGGAAGAAGCGGCCTGAGATTCAGTCGCTATCGATGAAAAAGGGCGGCGCCAACGCGCCGCCCTTTTTTCGTCAGTCGTCCCGAATGCTGAGCCCGGTCAGTTCTCGAGAATGCTGACGCGCACGCTGTTTTCGTAGACGTCGACCTGGATCAGCGGCTCGCCATTGACGATGGCGCGCTTGGTCGAGGAACTCATGGCGCCGCCGCGCTCCAGCATGCGTTGCAGATCGGCGCGCTGGTCGTTGGTCCTGAACCAGCCATCACCCTCATCGTCGCTGTCGCGGCGGTGGAACTTGTGCCAGTTGGCGCGGTCCTGCCGCACCATTTGCGCGGCATTGTCCAGTGCATAGCCGTCACTCGCCTGATGGTCCCGATCGGAAATGCGCGCGACATAGGATCCCAGCATGTCGTCGGCATGAGCCGTGCCGCCAAGCAATGCGGCCAGCATAATGCCAGCCGCGGTGACGGTTTCGAATCTTCTCATGATCTACCCCCTTTGCCCCTAAGCGATGAAATCCCGTCTGCCAGGGCCGCTTGCCTAAATACAGGCGATGGCATCCAGCGGCTGACATAAACCGAAACGGGATTTGCCGGACGATGGTGCGCCGGGCGCCGGACCGCAGTCAAGTCACGCCGTCACCGTCAGCCTGTCTTGAGCAAGGCTACTTGGTATAGCCGTTCGGAGGCATCCGCTGACCTGCTGCCTGCATCGGGGCGTTCGGCGGGGCGGATTGGTTCTCAGCGTTGCCCGAGGGGGCTGCAGAGGCCGTGGCCGTTGCCGGCGCGGTGCCTGGGGCCGGCGCAGCAGCTGCGGCGGGTTCGGCGGTTGGCGCCGGCGCCGAGAAGGCGGGACCGGTAACGCCGCCACGAATGACCATCGGGCCTGGCTGGAAACCATGCTCGGCCACGGGCTTGTCCGGAATCGCCGCCACCTTTTCAAAGGTGACGTCGGGCTGAGCTTCGCCGACCGCCACCACCGACTTTGCATCACTGGCCATAGGTGCGCCCAGCTTGATGATCGACGGTGTCGAGGATGACGCGCCCGGGAAAACGAGAGACGAGGCCTGGGCCCCACCGGTTGCCGCCGCAAGAATGATACCCAGCAGGATACGCACAGACATGATGACCGCTCCCCTTTGCCCAGAAGCTGCACAATAACGGGCCGGAATTGATACCGGCTTTCGTGGAAGCATAGCATTTTAGGAATTGATAAATTGCCAATGCCCGATTTGCCCAACAGCGTCTTGCCCGACAACGACTTGCCCAACGGCCGCCATCGTATTACGCACCCCGCATCTGCGAGGTGACGAGAGTGGCTGAAATACTTGCCGTTGGCGAGGCGATGGAGCAGGCGCTGGCGCTGCTCAGGGGTGGCGATGTCGTCGCCATCCCGACCGAAACCGTCTACGGACTTGCCGGCGACGCCACCAACGGCACCGGCGTGGCGCGCATCTTCGAGGCCAAGGGGCGCCCGCGCTTCAACCCGTTGATCGCCCATGTCGCCGACATGGCGATGGCCGAGCGCCTCGCGCTGTTCGATCCGCTGTCGAAGAAACTGGCGCTGGCTTTCTGGCCTGGCCCGCTGACACTGGTGCTGCCGCAGCGGCCCGGCAACGGCATCCATCCGCTGGTTACGGCCGGGCTCGATACGATTGCCTTGCGCATGCCGAGGGGCTTTGGCGGTGATCTGATCGCCAGGCTCGGCCGCCCGCTTGCCGCGCCCAGTGCCAATTCATCCGGCAAGATCAGCGCAACGACCGCGCAGGCGGTGGCGGCGGACCTCGGTGCGCGGATCAAGCTGATCGTCGATGGCGGCGCAACCCCGGTCGGGCTGGAATCGACCATTGTCAAAGCAGAACGTGGCAGATTACGGCTGCTGAGGCCCGGTGGCATCGCCGCTGAGGAGATCGAGGCAGCCATCGGCATGGAATTGCTGCGCGGCGGTGCCACCGACGTCGAGGCGCCCGGTATGCTTGCCTCGCACTATGCGCCGGGCGCCGCGATGCGGCTCAATGCCGGGTCGGTCGACGAGGGCGAAGCCCTGCTCGGCTTCGGCGGCCAACGGGCGGAAGGTTGGCGCCGCGCCGCCGCTTTCCTCAATTTATCCGAAACCGGAGACCTGCGCGAAGCGGCGAGCAACCTGTTCGCTTTTATGCAGGAGCTTGACCGCAGCGGCGCGCGGACCATCGCCGTCGAGCCGGTTCCCTTCGACGGCCTGGGCGAGGCGATCAACGATCGCCTCTCGCGTGCCGCCGCCCCTCGTGACATCTAACGGCCCACAACATAGTTTTCCCCATGACCGAAAATTCAGACAAACTCGATCCCGCTCTCACCGATCGCTTCGCGGCGATCGTCGGCGACAAATATGCGCTGCGTGAAGAGCAGGATATCGCGCCTTACCTCGTTGAACGGCGCGGGCTCTGGCACGGCGCGACATCGCTGGTGCTGCGGCCGGGCAGCGTCGACGAGGTCAGCCGGATCATGCGGCTGGCGACCGAGACGGGAACGCCAATCGTGCCGCAAAGCGGCAACACCGGCCTGGTCGGCGCCCAGGTGCCGGACACTTCCGGGCGCGAGGTCATCCTGTCGCTGTCGCGGCTCAACCGCATCCGCGAAATCGATGTCCTGTCCAACACGGTGACGGTCGAAGCTGGTGTCATCCTGCAGACGCTGCAGGAGGCGGCCGATGCCGCCGACCGGCTGTTTCCGCTGTCGCTGGCCGCGCAGGGCTCCTGCCAGATCGGCGGCAACCTGTCGTCCAACGCCGGCGGCACCGGCGTGCTTGCCTACGGCAATGCGCGCGAACTTTGTCTCGGCGTCGAGGTGGTGTTGCCGACCGGCGAGGTGTTCGACGATCTGCGCAAGCTGAAGAAGGACAACACCGGCTACGATTTGAAAAACCTGTTCGTTGGCGCCGAAGGCACGCTCGGCGTCATCACCGCCGCCGTGCTCAAGCTGTTTCCGAAGCCGAAGGGTCGGGAAGTCGCGTTCGTCGGCCTATCGTCGCCCGAAGCCGCGCTCTCCCTGTTCAGCCTGGCGATGGACCGCGCCGGGGCAGCACTGACCGCCTTCGAACTGATCGGCAGGCGGCCATACGACTTCACGCTGGCGCATGCCCAGGGCGTGGTGCGACCCTTGGTCGACGATTGGCCGTGGTATGTGCTGATGCAGATTTCGTCCGGCCGTTCATCGGAAGATTCGAGAGCGTTGATCGAGGACGTGCTCTCGGCGGGCCTCGAGCAGGAATTCGTCGGCGATGCCGTTATCGCGGCAAGTCTCGGGCAGGGCGATGCCTTCTGGAATTTCCGCGAGTTGCTGCCCGAGGCGCAGAAACCGGAGGGCGCCTCGATCAAGCACGATATTTCGGTGCCTATCGCATCGATCCCGCGTTTCATCGCAGAAGCCGCCGGCGCCGTAGCGTCGGTGAGCGCCGGCGCCCGCGTGGTCTGCTTCGGCCATATGGGCGACGGCAATCTGCACTATAACATCTCGCGGCCCGTCGACGGCGACGACGAGGCGTTTCTCGCTCTCTACCATCCCATGAACAAGGCGGTGCACGACGTCGTGCGCAGCCTGCACGGTTCGATCTCGGCCGAGCATGGCATCGGCCAGTTGAAGCGCGACGAACTGATCGCCACCGCGCCGCCGATGGCGATCGATCTGATGCGCAGGGTGAAAGCTGCCTTCGACCCGGCCGGCATCATGAATCCCGGTAAGGTTATCTGATCCTTTCAACATCTTGTGGCTGGTGGGATTCCGATAACCATCCCTGAGATCAGCAAAATTTAACCGACTTTCTTAAGCGGGGCGGTAAGGAGCCCGCGCTACTGTCTCCATACAAACGAGGCTGGAAAAACCGGCCCGGAGAGAACCGGACACCGGCTCTCAGGAGACAGACAGGAAGGCAATCTATGAACACCGGACTGAAGCCAGTCTGGGCGGGACGCAACATGCGTCTCGACCCATTTCGCCTGCCGCAAGTGGTGAGCTACGCGACACGCGACGACTACGGCGACGTGACCTTCACCATCGACCAACGCGGCGCCGTGATCCGCCGCCTGCTCGAGATGAGCGGCCTGCCCGCGATCGTCGTTTTGCCCGCCAATGCGTTCCGCGGCGTTGCCGCTCGCGCCATGGAGGACCCGGACGGCAATGTCACCGTGACCCTGGAACTCTTGCACAATGATCCGATGCTGTCGGTGCCGCTGCTGGTTGCCGACGATCTCGACGATGTCGCCGCCGACTGGCGCGCCTGGGCCGACGCCTACCGTCTGCCGATGCTGCTGATCGAATCGGACGGCGTTGCCCGCACCCTTGAAGAATCGCTCGGCGCCGCCATCAAGACGCTGC
>NZ_JAMYSA010000139.1:0-13700 GCF_040321735.1 Mesorhizobium sp. M0293 | reverse complement strand
CCGCCCAGGTCAAGGATGGTCTGTCCGTCTTCGATATCTCCGATGCCTCGGCCTTCGGCGGCAACATCCAAACCAGCCTTCGCTTCGACCGCAAGCCGGAAGGCTCGCAGGTCGAAATCCGGCTGCTGGCCTCCGACATCGACGGCGGCGCTTTTGCCACCGCGGCGGGGATGACGCGGCTGGTGCCGGTCGGCACGGGGACCGTCTCGGTGATCCTCAAGGGGCCGGGCAGAACCTGGAATTCCATCTTCGACAATGCCGACGGCTCGGTCTCGGCGACCTTCGGACCGGGTGCGTTGAGCAAGCTCAACCTGCCGGCCTTTCTCAAGCATACCGAACAAGGCGGCTTTTTCGCGCTCGACGACGTCTCCGACGGAACGCTGCCGATCGACGGCGCCGAGATCAAGGCCAGCATTTCGAAGGGCGTGGCACGGATCGACAAAGCCGAAGCCAATTCGGCGAAATATAAGATCTGGCTGTCCGGGATCGCGTCCTACGCCGGACGCGGACTGGCCCTGTCCGGCGGTGTCATTCAGCCGGACCAGGCGGCAACGCAGACCAATGGCCAGCAAGGCCCCAACCAGGCATCGTTCTTCGTTGGCGGGACCTGGAGCACGCCGTTCATTTCACCGATCAGCCGCGGCGTTTCGGGGGAATAAGGCAGCCGCGCTTTCCGTCTTCACCCGCGCTGTGCGGCCTGCTCGTCGAGTTGGCGCTGCACCTCACGCCGCTTGTTGGCAAGCGAGGCGATGATAACGCCGATCGCCACAACGGCGATCAGGATGGTGCAGGCGGCATTGATCTCCGGTGTCACGCCAAGGCGAACCTGGCTGTAGATCTTCATCGGCAGCGTCGTGGCGCCCGGCCCGGAGGTGAAGCTGGCGATGACCAGATCGTCGAGCGAAAGCGTAAAAGCCAGCATCCAGCCGGAGACGATTGCCGGCATGATCACCGGCAGCGTGATCTGGAAGAAGGTCTTCACCGGCGTCGCGCCAAGATACATACCCGCTTCTTCCCGCGAGCGGTCGAAGGTGATCAGGCGCGACTGCACGACGACGGCGACGAAGCACATGGTCAGCGTGATGTGGGCCAGCGTGACGGTCAGGAAGCCACGGTCGAGACCGACGGCAACGAAGAGCAGCAGCAGCGACAGGCCGGTGATGACTTCCGGCATGACCAGCGGCGCAAAGACCATGCCGGAGAAAAGCACCCTGCCCTTGAAGCGTGTGTAACGGGTCAAGGCGAGTGCCGCCAGCGTGCCGAGTACCGTCGCCACAGTGGCCGAGATCAGGCCAACGCGTGCCGTCACCCAGGTCGCGTCCATGAGGCCCTGGTTGTGGAACAGCGAGACGTACCATTTGGTCGAGAAGCCGCCCCAGACAGTGACCAGTTTCGACTCGTTGAAAGAGAAGACGATGAGCAGCACGATCGGCAGATAGAGAAAGGCAAAGCCAAGCACGATCGAGGTGATGTTGAAGCGGCTCCAGGTGGCGTTCATGAGGTCACCTGTCCATTTCCTGAGCGCGCGCCTGAGCCCGCTGGAAGAGCATGATCGGCACGATCAGCAGCAACAGCAGGATGACGGCGACGGCCGACGATACCGGCCAGTCGCGATTGGCGAAGAACTCGTTCCACAGCGTCTTGCCGATCATCAGCGTCTGCGACCCGCCGAGCAGATCGGGAATGACGAATTCGCCGACGGCCGGAATGAACACCAGCAGGCAGCCGGCGATGACGCCGGGCAGCGACAGCGGGAAGGTGATCTTCCAGAAAGCGCTGGTCGGCGGACAGCCGAGATCCTTTGCCGCCTCGATCAGCGAATAATCCATCTTCTCGAGAGCGGAATAGAGCGGCAGCACCATGAACGGCAGGTAGGAATAGACGATGCCGATGAAGATCGCCGTATAGGTGTTGAGGATGATCAGCGGCTGGTGGATGACGCCGGTGGCGAGCAGCAGCTGATTGAGCAGTCCCTCGGGCTTGAGAATGCCGATCCAGGCGTAGACGCGGATCAGGAACGAGGTCCAGAACGGCAGGATCACCAGCATCAGCAAGGTCGGGCGGATCGTCGCCGGCGCGCGCGCCATGCCGTAGGCGATCGGATAGCCGACGAGCAATGTCAGGACCGTCGAGATCGCGGCGATGATGACGCTGGTCACATAGGCGTTGAAGTAGAGCGCGTCCTGAGTCAGCCAGGTGTAGTTGTCGAGGCTGAGTTGTTTCAGCTGAGCCAGAAACCCGGAAATGCCGCCGCTGAAATCGAGTGCCGGCGTATAGGGCGGAATGGCGATCGCCGTCTGCGACAGCGAAATCTTGAAGACGATGACGAACGGAATGAGGAAGAAGAACAGCAGCCAGACATAAGGGATGATGATGACCAGGCGGCCAACGAAGGCAGCGCCCAGCCTGGCGAGGGCGGTTTTGCCGGCATTGGTTGCCGGAGAAGCTGATGTGGTGGTGACGGCGGCGCTCGACATGGTCGCCCCCTACCGCGTCAGCACGACGCCGGCGTCGGGCCGGAAGGAAACCCAGGCGCGGTCGTTCCAGCTCAGCGGATCCTCGGTGATGCGGGCCGCATTCATGGTGCTCGCGCGCACCACCTGACCGTCGTCCAGCCTGACGTGATAGACGGTCATGTCGCCGAGATAGGCGATGTCGTAGACCTCGCCCTCGATGGCGTTGACGGCCTCGGCCGGCTTCTTCGACGACACCTTGATCTTTTCCGGCCTGATGGCGAAGGTGACAGCCGTCCCGGCACTGGCAGCGCCGGCATTGTCGGTGCGGATGGTGATGCCATTGCCGGCGTCGATGCTGGCGCTACCGGCATCGCCACGCGCGATCTTGCCCTCGAACATGTTCACGTTGCCGACGAAACCGGCGACGAAGCGCGACCCCGGCGCCTCGTAGACTTCGGCCGGCGTTGCCACCTGCATCACCTCGCCCTTGTCGATGATGGCGATGCGATCGGCCATGGTCATCGCCTCCTCCTGGTCATGGGTGACGACGACGAAAGTCAGGCCGAGGTTCTGCTGCAGGTCCATCAGTTCGAACTGCGTTTCCTCACGCAGCTTCTTGTCCAATGCGCCGAGCGGCTCGTCGAGCAGCAGCACCTTCGGCCGCTTGGCGACCGAGCGGGCGAGCGCGACGCGCTGGCGCTGGCCACCGGACAGTTGGTGCGGCTTGCGCTTGGCGAACTGCTCGAGCTTGACCAGCTTCAGCATCTCGGCAACGCGCGACGCGATTTCGGGCTTCGGCATGCCGTCCTGCTTGAGGCCGAAAGCAATGTTGTTCTCAACCGTCATATGCGGGAACAGCGCATAGGACTGGAACATCATGTTGACCGGCCGGCGATAGGGCGGGATGCCGCGAAGATCCTGGCCATCGAGCAGGATACGGCCGGCCGTCGGCTCCTCGAACCCGGCAAGCATCCTGAGCAGCGTCGATTTTCCGCAACCAGAGGCGCCGAGCAGGGCGAAGAACTCGCGCTCGAAGATGGTCAGCGACAGATTGTTGACGGCGGTGAAGTCACCGAACTTCTTGGTGACATTGTCGAACTGGATGTATGGCTTGGCGTTCGGGTCGTTCCACGGCGCAAAATCCCTGCGGATGCTGCCAAGCGATTTCATGTCCCACTCCGTCCTGATTCTTGCTTCTTGCCAAAGAAAGAATGGTCCCGGCAGGTGGCTGCCGGGACCATGTCGGATTTGCTTACTGGCCAGTGACGATCTTGGTCCAAGTGCGCGTTATGACGCGCTGGGTCTTGGGATCGTATGGCGAGACGGTGTAGAGATTCTTTATCGTCTCGGCGTCGGGATAAACCGACGGGTCATCCAACAGTGCCTTGTCGACGAACTGCTGCGAAGCCTTGTTGCCGTTTGCGTAGAGCACGTAGTTCGACGACTTGGCGATAACTTCCGGCTTCATCATGTAATTGATGAACTCGAGCGCCTCGGCGACATGCGGCGCATCGGCAGGGATCGCCATCTGGTCGAACCACATCTGCGCGCCCTCCTTCGGCACGGAATAGCCAATCTCGACGCCTTGCTTGGCCTCGACCGCGCGGTTGCGGGCCTGGAACACGTCACCCGACCAGCCGACCGCCAGGCAGATGTCGCCATTGGCGAGCGCGTTGATGTATTCGGAGGAGTGGAATTTTCGGATGTAGGGCCGGACCTTGAGCAAAGTCTCCTCGGCCTTTGCGATATCATCAGGCGACGTGCTGTTCGGATCGAGGTTGAGATATTTCAACGCCGCCGGAATGATGTCTGCGGGCGAGTCCAGCACGTAGACGCCGCAGTCCTTCAATTTGGCAAGGCTGTCGGGATTGAAGAAGACATCCCAGCTGTCGATCTTGTCGGTGCCGAGTGCCGCCTGCACCTTCTTGATGTTGTAGCCGATACCAACCGTACCCCACATGTAGTTGACCGAGTATTCGTTGCCGGGGTCGTATTTGGCGGTTCGCTCGGTGACGGTGTCCCACATGTTGGAAATGTTGGGCAGTTTCGACTTGTCGAGCTTCTGGAACACCCCGGCCTGGATCTGGCGTGCAAGGAAATTGCCGCTCGGCACGACAACGTCATAGCCGCTGCCGCCGGCAAGCAGCTTGGTTTCCAGGATTTCGTTGGAATCGAACGTGTCATAGACGACCTTGATGCCGGTTTGCTTGGTGAAATCGTCAATAATCGAACTGTCGATATAATCCGACCAGTTGAAGACATTGACGACGCGATCCTCGGCATGACCGCCGACAGTGAAAAGCGTCAGAAATACCGAAGTCGCCGAAAGCCAGAGCGCTTTGCGGATCATACTATTCTCCTTTGGTGAGTGTTCCTTCGCCGGCTCGTCGCGGTTCCAGCGCGGCCGGGCATTTGTTTCAGGCTATTGAGCTTTCCAAAAGGCGACAAGCGTGAACTACCGGCGCTATGCAGGCAGTTCGATGAGCGGCAGGCGTTGCATCGTCGCTGGGACTCGTGTGGCGTGCAGATGCCTACATAGGCTTTCGCCGTGGCGCGGGCAGAGATACGACGATATGGTCCGGTCTCGATCTGACCGGCTGGGAGACTTGGCAAGATAGGCCTGTCTTGTTGTTGCCGTATTCCCAGCCTGCCCGCGCGGCAGCGACGTTGTCAATGGCAAAGCTGCAGGCCGCCTCAATTAGGCGACGGCACCCCGGTGACCCCCGCACGCTCGGGCCGTGTCTGGCGCTTGAATTCGAGCCCGATATGAACGAGCAGCGCCGTGACCACCACCGCACCACCAATGATGGTGCGCCCGGACGGCACCTCCGAATGGATGAGCCAGACCCATATCGGGCCGAGGATCGGCTCGAACGTGCCGAGCAGTGCTGCTATTGCCGCCGGGATCAGCCGCGCGCCGGTGGCGAAGAAGGCGAGGCCGAGGCCCAGATTGACCACGCCGAAGACGAAGAGAAAGCCCATGTCACTGGTCGACACAGTGAATGTCGATGCCTGCGAGGCGGCAAAGCCTGCCGCAAGCATGGTGCCGAGACAGGTCGCCGGCGTCATGCGCACGCTGGAAAACCGCCGGGTGATGACGGTGGCGATCGAGAACATGACCGCGATCAACAGCGCCAGCCCGTCGCCTATCGGCGAGACGGCGCCATCAAGCGATTCCGACACCATGATGGCGACGCCGGCAATGACGGCGGCGATCGCCAGCCAGGTCGCGACACCAACCCTTTCACGAAACAACGCCCAGGCAAACAGCGCCGCCAGCAGCGGCACGCCGGCTTGCATCAACAGGATGTTGGCGACGGTGGTGTAGGCAAGTGCCACGACGAACGCGGTCGATGCGGTGGCGAAGCAGACCCCGACGGCAAGGCCGGGCAGACCCATGTCGCGGAACATTTTCAACATGCCGCGCCAGCCGTCGCGCCAGACCATGAAGCCGATCAGGAAGGCCGCTGCCCAGACGGAGCGCCAGAAAATAACCGTCCAGCTGTCGCCGGTGGTGATGAAGCGGGCGATGGTGCCGCCGAAACTCCACATCAGCGCCGACAGGAAGACCAAAAGCATGCCGACACGCTCCTCGCGCGGCGAGACGGCTGGCGATGCGACGATCGGCGATGCGGTATCGATCATGGCTTCCACTGTCAGCGTTTTCGGCGCTGCACGATGCGCACTGGGCGACAGAAACGTGCCGTTTTCGCCTAATACATCGGCAACGGCTGGGCGTGATCCAGCTTCACGTTTCCCTTTGGCGCACTGGTCAGACGCCTAGACCAAATTCGCCCTGCCAGCGTTGTCTGATCATCCCTACCTAGGAGGAAGCCTTCCTGTTGCCCCGAATAAGCCGCCAAAGGCCGGCCAACGGAACCAGCAGAATCAGTCCGAATTTCTTCAAGGCGATGAGCGCCACCGCCAGAAGACCAGCCTTTGCCGCCAATTTCCCGGCGATGAGGCCGCCAATCCCAACCGCGGCGACGGTGTCGGTGCCGGGCAGGAAATCCGTGTATCTCTTGCCCGCGCTGAAGCCCGCCAGGCCAAGCACTTCATCCAGGCTCTGCTTTATCTCCGGCAACTGCTCCACATTGGCGATGTAACTCATCACGAAGACGCCCTCCCTGCCAAGGAAACGGACATCGTAGTTGAGCGTGTGGACGGCGTCGTTTCCGAACTGGAGTTCCTTGGCCCAATGCAGACGCTTGTTGACGGCATCATAGACTGGCGGCGAAGCCCAGCCGATCAACGTGATGGGCGGAAAACCGTCCTTCACCCGTTGATCGTTGCCCGACAAAGTATCGGCTTTCATGCTGCTCAACAGTTCGCTGTAATTGATGGAGGCAGCGTCACCGTCATCGACATAACCGATCTTTTCCCAGCGCAGCTCTATGCCCCAATTGTTGTCGGCGATGGGATCATAATTGCTCGGGAAGATCATGCCGATCGCGTCGGAACCGGCGTCGGGTGGGTTACCCCAAGCCTCGGTCAGGACCGAGACGGCGTCCTTCTTATTCAGAAAGTAGAACTTGCCCTTGAGATCGAGGTGAATGCCTTCGGCGAGGTCAATCGGTCCGGTCTTTGGATTTATCTTGTCCAGGAATGCCTTGCCGGCATCATTGTACTGTTTGTAGGAGCTGAAGAAATCCGAGGATTTTTCTGCATATGCAGATGAAGCTGAGAGGGCAAATGTCAGCCCAAGCCAAAAAACCGTCCTGCCCATCGCCGCCCCCCAGCCTTGCGCAATTCGTTTTTGATATCCCGTTGTCATTTCCGAATCAATATTTCGATCGACAATACTTTGCGGCGAAGGTCGGCAGCTTCTTCCGCAAAGCCGGATGACCTTCCTTGCAGGCTCGCGCCGCTACTGGAAATCGAAGGCGCTCAAGCCCGTCACCATCTCGTCGAGGCCGAGCGGACGCGTCACCGGCGGCTCGGCGCGCGCCAGACAGCCGACGCGCTCGCAAAGCCGGCAGGCGGGCCCGACCGGCGTCGCCGCGACACTGCCGGCCTTTGCGGTGACTGCCACACCAGGCAGTGCCGCGCCATAGACGATGTCGTCGCGAAAGCCGATGGCGCAGCCAAGCAGCAGCGCGGTGCGGCGCGGGCGTTCCGAGAACGCCCCTTGCGGTCCTTCCAGCGTGCGGGCGATGCACAGGAACTCGGCGCCGTCGGGCATTTCCACCGCCTCGACGAAGATCTGGCCGGGCTGGGTGAAGGCGACATGCACCGGCAGCTTGGGGCAGGCGCCGCCAAAGCGGCTTTGCGGAAAGCCCTGGCTGCCGACCTTGCGAAAGCGGTTGCCGGCATTGTCGACCTCCAGCATGAAGAACGGCACGCCTGAGGCACCCTGCCGCTGCAGCATGGTCAGCCGGTTTGCGGCCTGTTCGAAGGAGACACCGAAGCGCGAACGAAGGACATCGATGTCGTAGCGGGCGCGCACGGCAGCCGCATGAAAGGCCTGGTAGGGCATCATCAGCGCATGCGCCGCATAGCGGCCGAGTTCGAAGCGGGCGAGCCGGCGGGCCTCGTCGGTGGTCAGCTTGAGCGCCTGGATCTCGCCGGCGACCGCGACTGTCATCCGGATCAGACAGGCCTCCATCGCGACTTCGCGCAACTGGTCGAACGGCGACAGCCGCTCGGACAGGAACAGGCGCTGCGAGTGGCGGTCATAACGGCGACGCCAGTTCGGCATGGTGGCGACCGGCAGCACCTTGACCACGATGCCGTATTCGCGCTTCAGCCAGGCCTTCAGCGCTCCGAACAAATCATCGCCGGGATCAAGCAGCGACGTGAACGCCGCGGCCTCTTCCTCGATGGCTGCGAAATGGTTCGGCCGGCGCTCGAAGATCTCGTGCACCTCGTCGATCGGCAGGCGGGCGCCGGAAAGTGCTGTGGCCCGGCCTTCGCGCGCCAGAAGCTCATTGAGGTCTGACAGGCGCTCGGCCTGTTCGCGATAGGCGCGGAACAGTTTTATCACCGCCGCCGACGCATTGGGTGCCGCCTCGGCAAGCTCGATCAGTTCCTGATCACCGGGTAACTCGCCGACCAGCAGAGGATCGGTGAACACCTCCCTCAAGGCGGCGACAGACCCCCTTGCCTCGCCTTGCAGTTCGTGCGGATCGACCTTGTAGACGGACGCCAGCTTGAGGATCAGCTGCACCGTCAGCGGTCGCTGGTTGCGCTCGATCAGATTGAGGTAGGATGGCGAGATACCGAGGCCCTCGGCCATCGCCGTCTGGGTCAGGCCCTTGGCGTTGCGGATGCGGCGGATGCGCGGCCCGGCAAATATCTTCTGGTCAGCCATCGACTGTCCTTGACAGGAATTTACACAAGTTTCGCGGCAACCTCACTGCGTTGCCTTTTACAATCATGACAAATTTACAGCGCTCGCCTGTCAAACGCAACACAGGTTTTCTTTTATCTTTCGTCGATTTCCTTGATTTTTCTGGCCTGTTTCGCGCCGCAATGTAAATTCAGTCATATTCCGGCGCACAGATGATTGATGCCCGGACACGGGTGCAGCAATCCTTCGGAGTGATCAATGACTGATTTTTACAACCTCGTCCCATCGGCGCCAGAAGGTCGCTTCGACGGAATCGAACGGCCCTATTCCGCGGAAGATGTGAAGCGGCTGCGTGGCTCGGTGCAGATCCGCCAGAGCCTTGCCGAAATGGGCGCCAACCGGCTGTGGAAGCTCATCCACGAGGAGGACTTCGTCAACGCACTCGGCGCCATGTCCGGCAACCAGGCGATGCAGCAGGTGCGCGCCGGACTGAAGGCGATCTACCTGTCGGGCTGGCAGGTTGCCGCCGACGCCAACACGGCTGGCGCGATGTATCCGGACCAGTCGCTCTATCCGGCCAATGCGGCGCCCGAACTGGTCAAGCGCATCAACCGCACGCTGCAGCGCGCCGACCAGATCGAGACCTCCGAAGGCGGACTTTCGGTCGAGACCTGGTTCGCGCCGATCGTCGCCGACGCGGAAGCCGGCTTCGGCGGACCGCTCAACGCCTTCGAGATCATGAAGGCATTCATCGAGGCGGGTGCCGCAGGCGTCCACTACGAGGATCAGTTGGCATCGGAAAAGAAGTGCGGCCATCTCGGCGGCAAGGTGCTGATCCCGACCGCGGCGCACATCCGCAACCTCAACGCCGCACGCCTGGCGGCGGACGTGATGGGCACGCCGACCCTGGTCGTCGCGCGCACCGACGCGGAAGCCGCCAAGCTGCTCACCTCCGACATCGACGAACGCGACCAGCCTTTCGTCGACTACGGCGCCGGGCGCACAGTGGAAGGCTTCTACAACGTCAGGAACGGCATCGAGCCCTGCATTGCCCGCGCCATCGCCTATGCGCCTTACGCGGATCTGATCTGGTGCGAGACCTCGAAGCCCGATCTGGCGCAGGCCAGGAAATTCGCCGAGGGCGTGCGCAAACATCACCCCGACAAGCTGCTCGCCTACAATTGCTCGCCATCGTTCAACTGGAAGAAGAACCTCGACGACGCGACGATCGCCCGGTTCCAGAAGGAGCTCGGCGCCATGGGCTACAAGTTCCAGTTCATCACGCTCGCCGGCTTCCACCAGCTCAACTACGGCATGTTCGAACTGGCCCGCGGCTACAAGGCAAGGCAGATGGCGGCCTATTCCGAGCTGCAGGAAGCGGAGTTCGCGGCGGAGGCCAATGGCTACACCGCGACCAAGCACCAGCGCGAGGTCGGCACCGGCTATTTCGACGCCGTGTCGATGGCGATCACCGGCGGCCAGTCATCAACCACCGCCATGCATGAATCGACCGAGCACGCGCAGTTCAAACCGGCCGCGGAATAAAGACCACAGAAATACAGAGGAAACGCCCAACAGGGCTTGGGACACAAGGAGAAGACCAATGGCATCGATAAGCCGTGTCAAGGAACGCGCCGAGGAACAGTCCACGACGATGAGCGTCGACCAGCAAGCGACGATCCGCATGCTGGCCAACGATCTGCACCGCCTCAACCAGTCGGTGATGAAGGCGGTCGAGGCAGGCGTCTCGGTGGAACTCGTGCGCTCGGCACGCCATCACGGCGGCGACGGCAACTGGGGCGATCTGCTGATCCCGGTGATCGTCACGCAGCAGGGCCACGGCTAATCGCAATCCGTGCAACCGCCCCTTCACCTGCGCGGCTTCTGCGCAGGTGAATTCTCTTTTTATGAAATGCCGGTGTGGACAGTTCAGTACAGTAGCGTTGCTTGAAATTCACTGCTCGGAGTATGAATTCGGGGTCTTTTATTTCAACTTGACATGGACCACGATCTCACGCCAATTGCGCCCCAGATTCAACTCTGCATTGAAATGGGGGCGAGCTTCTTGGTCGACTTGTGTGCCCAGTGAATCGTGAAGGCGAGACTCCAAGACATCTGAATGGGGTGACCCGCGACGCAAACATGGAGGCGATCCGTGATCCGTCGCAAGTGCTTGTCGTCTGCAAATCGCCAATCAATCGCGTGGTGATTTCGAAAATCGTCGAGCGATCCGGGCTCAAGCCAATCTCGGAATCTCCCGACACGGCGGTAAGGACCTTGCGGTCCCTCATTCCCGGTGCGGTTGTCCTTGACGGCGGCGCCGACAACAAGGACTGCGACAATCTTATGTCCAGCATCGGCGCGTTGCGGCGCGCCTCGGGCAAATCGCTGCCACCGGTGATCCTGCTTTCGACCAAAAATGGCACTACTGAAAGCCTGGGCCTGTCTGACATCATCGACGTGGTGGTCGCCAAGCCGATCACGCCCGAACGGCTGCAACCGGTGATCGATCGCTTGGTAGGCCGCTAAAGCATAGGCGGTTCCTGGGATCAGCCTTCGCCCACGATGCTTTCAACCAATTCCGGCAGTTGTCCGAGATCGGATATCTGGCGGAACCTCGATTCGGCCACCGGAGCCTCGACATGCTCGAGCACCCAGGTCAGTTCATGCGGCACATGGACACCCCAACCGCCGGCCTCGATGGCCGGCACCACGTCCGACTTCAGCGAGTTGCCGACCATCATGCCTTTTGCCGGACCATCGCCGTGCCGGCTTAAGATCCTGCCATAGGTGGCGGCGTTCTTGTCGCTGACGATCTCGACCGCGTCGAACAATTCGCCCAGGCCTGACCCGGCCAGCTTGCGCTCCTGGTCGAAGAGATCGCCCTTGGTGATCAGCACAAGGCGGAATGCGCCGGCAAGGTTCTCGACCGTCTCGCGCGCATGCGGCAAGACCTCGATCGGATGGCTCAGCATCTCGCGGCTGGCATCGAGAATCCCCGATATGACCGAGGCCGGCACGCGACCTTGAGTGACCTCGATCGCCGTTTCGATCATCGACAGGGTAAATCCCTTGATGCCGAAGCCATAGACGGCAAGGTTGCGCCTTTCGGCCTCCAGCAATCGCGCCGAGATGTGCTCAACTTCGCCATGATCGGCAAGCATGGCGGCAAAGTGCTTCTCGGTCAGACGGAAGAACTGCTCGTTCTGCCAGAGCGTGTCGTCGGCGTCAAAGCCGATCGTCGTCAGTTTGCCGTCGTGCCGCATGCAATTTCTCGATTAAGACTGGGGTCTCGATTGGGATCGGGATTGCGGAAATTAAGCCGATTGGCGCGATTTTCAATCGTGTCGGCCAATGCCCGACGCGGCTCCCCTTCCCTTCCATGGAGGGGCACGGCTATACTCCACAATCCGCAACCCAATCTGGTGAATGATGCCGCCTGCAAAAAAGGAAGTCCGTCCGTCGAGCCGCGGAGGACGCGCCCGCACGCCTGCCTTCGTGAAAAACCAACGGGGCGTCAAGAACTGGAAGGAAGTCAGCGCCTGGCTGGAGTGGCGCGGCATCGAGGACATCGAGTGCATCACGCCTGATCAGGCCGGTGTCGCGCGCGGCAAGATGATGCCATCGAAGAAGTTCACCTCCAACACCTCGCTGGCACTGCCATCGGCGGTCTTCATGACGACGATTTCCGGTGGCTACCCCGAGGATGGCAACGGCTTCCATTATCCGGAAGACGACGGCGACCTCAAACTGATGCCGGACCTGTCGACGCTGACGGTGGTGCCCTGGGAAGAAGACCCGACGGCCGCGGTCATCTGCGACCTCGTCCACCAGGATGGACGCTCGGTCGAGTTCACGCCGCGCAACGTCTTGAAGCGCGTGGTTGCCGCCTATGACAAGCTCGGCCTGAAGCCGGTGGTGGCGCCCGAGATCGAGTTCTATCTGGTGCGCAAGAACCCCGATCCGGACTATCCGCTGACCCCGCCTGTGGGCCGGTCCGGACGCGCGATCGGCGGCGGCGCCGGCTATTCGATCGCCGGCGTCAACGAATTCGATGAACTGATCGACGACATCTACCATTTCTCCGAAGGCCAGGGCCTGGAGATCGATACGCTGATCCATGAGGAGGGCGCCGGTCAGCTGGAGATCAATCTGCGCCATGGCGATCCGATCGAACTGGCCGATCAGGTGTTCATGTTCAAGCGCACCATTCGCGAGGCAGCGCTGAAGCACGAGATCTATGCCACCTTCATGGCCAAGCCGATCCAGGGGCAGCCTGGCTCGGCCATGCATATCCATCAGTCGATCATCGACAAGAAGACCGGACAGAACATCTTTTCGGCGGCTGACGGCTCGGAAACCGAAAACTTCTTCCATTTCATCGGCGGCATGCAGAAGCATGTGCCGAACGCGCTGGTGATGTTCGCGCCCTATGTCAATTCGTACCGCCGGCTGACCCAGGCGGCGTCGGCGCCGGTCAACAACAAATGGGGCTATGACAACCGCACCACGGCGTTTCGCGTGCCACGCTCGGACCCGGCGGCACGACGCGTCGAAAACCGCATCCCCTCCTCCGACGCCAATCCCTACCTGGCGCTGGCTGCATCGCTTGCCTGCGGGCTGATTGGCATCACCAACAAGATCAAGGCCGAGCCTCCGGTGCTCACCACCGCCAATGCGGACGAGATCGATCTGCCGCGCAGCCTGCTCGAAGCCGTCGACCTGTTCGAAGGCGATCAGGAACTCTGCGCGCTGCTGGGCAAATCCTTCGCCGCGACCTATGCGGCCATCAAGCGGGCAGAATTCGAGACGTTCATGGAAGTGATCAGCCCGTGGGAGCGGGAGTATTTGTTGCTCAATGTTTAGCGAATAGCGAATAGCGAATAGCGAATAGCGAATAGCGAATAGCGAATAGCGAATAGCGAATAGCGAATAGCGAATAGCGAATAGCGAAT
>NZ_JAMYSA010000138.1:0-13804 GCF_040321735.1 Mesorhizobium sp. M0293 | reverse complement strand
AGGGTTTTTTGTCCCTCTTGATCGCTCTCTTCCAACTCCGGCCCAAGCCGGTCGCCGCTTAGGGGCCGGATTGTTCACGGTCGACCGGGCTCGATTCGCACGGAGGCCTCGATCTCTTCGGCAAGCTGAGTTTTATAGCTGTCGATCTGCTCAGGATCGATTTCCAGTTCCGCCATCCTGACAATCAGCATCAATAGGTCTCTTGCTTTTTGTACCGGCCGCGAACCATCGGCGTCCTTTCCGGCTGAGTTTCAAACTGCCCCACGATCCAGGCCTCGGAATCCTGCGCTGGACAGCACGGTTCCTGGGCAAACTGGGCATGGCTAACCCCATTTGGTCAACAAGTCGCGGCTACGCGGCCTTGAGCCGATAGCGGAAGACGGTGTGGTCGAGCAGCAGCCGGATGCGTGGTTCGGCCTCCGTCGCCACCAGCCAGCTTGCCGCGATCATCGTCGCGCCAACGACCGCCATCGAGACGAGATGCGGCAGTCCCGCGCGGACCAGGACGCCGAGCAGGGCGGCGCCGACGACGTCGTGGATCAGGTAGAGCGGATAGGTCATCAGTCCGATCCGGCGCCAGCCGCTCCAGGACAGGTCGAGCCGCAGCGACCATGCCATCAGCGCGATGCCGACAAGGAAGATCAGGATCGGCGGCGCGAACGGCATCTCTCGCCCGACCTTCAGGATATGAACGTCGACCGAACTGGCTATCTGCAGCACGCCGCCGCCCAGGAACAGGGCGCAGAAGGCAAGGCGGGCGGCTGTCACCGCCTTGAAGCGCATCAGCCACAGCATGACGCCGGTCGCGAAGAAAACGCCATGGTGCACCAGAAGCAGGTCGAGCGTGCGTGTTTCGGCGAGATCGGACAAGCCGAGCGGGTAGTAGAGGCACCAGAACAGCGTGCTGGCCAGGCCGATGGCGATGGCCACCATTTCCATCAGATGGAAGCGGCCGAGCCGCAGCAGGATCCAGACGATTCCGTAGAAGGCGATCTCGATGCCGAGCGTCCAGTAGACGCTGTCCACCCATGGCGCGTAGGGGGCGAACAGGCCGGTGCGGACGAGCCGGATGACAGCATCGGTCGGCCAACTGAGGCCGATGGTCAGAAGCACCACCGCGGTGATTGGCGCGCAGATCCACACCGCCGGCGCCAGCCGCTTCACCCTTGCCTCGAAGAACCGCAGCGGCGTCGATGTCTCGGCGCTGAAGGCGATGACGAAGCCGCTGATGACGAAGAAGATCTGGACGCCGACCCAGCCGGATTCGACCCAGGCGCCTATTGCCGGCTGCGGGGGAACGCCGCCCGTGGCGCGCGCCGAAACGCCGTCCGGATACGCCCACACCCAGAAGCCATAGTGGTAGACCATGACCATGACGGCGGCGAGAAACCGCAGGATGTCGACGCCGCCAAATGTGATCTTCTTTTGAGCCATACCGTCCCGCCGGATGGCCCCCCAGTACGGACCTTAAGGCGCGTTGCTGCGTTGCACAATAAGAGATTGGATGCAGCAAGTAAGACATTTGCTTCAGCGCCGGCGCTGCCATACGCGATTGGCAGCCGCTAAATCCCGATCCCCCGCGCCTTCAGCGCAACTGCGATCTCGTCGAGGATGACCGGGTCGTCGATCGTCGCCGGCATCGCCCATTCTTCCTTGTCGGCGATCTTTTGCATGGTGCCGCGCAGGATCTTGCCGGAGCGTGTCTTGGGCAGGCGCTTGATCGTCACCACCGTCTTGAAGGCGGCGACCGGGCCGATGCGTTCGCGCACCAAGCCGACCACCTCGTTCTCGATCAGGCCGATATCGCGCGTTACCCCCGCATTCAGCACCACGAAGCCGAGCGGGACCTGCCCTTTCATCGCGTCGGCAATGCCGATAACCGCGCATTCGGCGACATCGGGATGGGCCGAAAGCACCTCCTCCATGGCGCCGGTCGACAGCCGGTGGCCGGCGACATTGATGATGTCGTCGGTGCGGGCCATGACGTAGAGATAGCCGTCCTCGTCGACCATGCCGGCATCCGCCGTCTTGTAGAAGCCGGGGAATTCGTCGAGATAGGCTTGGCGGAACCGATCATCGGCGTTCCACAGCGTCGGCAGGCAGCCGGCCGGCAGCGGCAGCTTGACCACCACATTGCCCAGCGTGCCGCGCTTCACCTCATGGCCACCATCGTCGAGCACGCGGATGTCGTAGCCGGGCATCGGCACGCCGGGCGAGCCGTATTTCACCGGCAACAGGCCGAGGCCGGCGGGATTGATCGTCATCGGCGAGCCGGTCTCGGTCTGCCACCAATGGTCGACCACCGGCACGTTCAGCTTCTGCTCCGCCCATTTGATGGTTTCCGGGTCGGCGCGCTCGCCGGCAAGGAACAGCGTGCGGAATTTCGACAGATCGTATTTCGCAATGAATTCGCCCTTCGGGTCCTGCCCCTTGATGGCGCGAAACGCGGTCGGCGCGGTGAAAAGTGCTACGACGTCATGCTCCGCTATCACCCGCCAGTAGGTGCCGGCATCGGGTGTGCCGACAGGCTTGCCTTCGAACAGGATGCTGGTGCAGCCATGCAGCAGCGGCCCGTAGACGATGTAGGAATGGCCGACCACCCAGCCGACATCGGATGCCGCCCAGAACACCTCGCCCGGCTTGACGCCGAATTCGTTTTCCATCGTCCATTTCAGCGCGACCATATGGCCGCCATTGTCGCGTACGATGCCCTTGGGCTGACCGGTCGTGCCCGAGGTATAGATGATGTAGAGCGGATCGGTGGCAAGCACCGGCACGCAATCGACATTGGCGCCGGCCGCCCGTTCGCGGGCGACGGCATCGGCGTAGTCGATGTCGAAATGCTCCTTCAACTCGCAGCGCAACTGGTCGCGCTGCAGGATCAGGCAGGCATCCGGCTTGTGGCGGGAGATCTCGATCGCCTTGTCGAGCAGCGGCTTGTAGGCGATGACGCGGCCCGGCTCGAGGCCACAGGATGCCGAAATGATCAGCTTCGGCCTGGCGTCGTCGATGCGGGTGGCAAGCTCATGCGAGGCAAAACCGCCGAAGACCACCGAATGCACGGCGCCGATGCGGGCGCAGGCCAGCATGGCGATGGCCGCCTCGGCCACCATCGGCATGTAGATGATGACGCGGTCGCCCTTGCCGATGCCGCGGTTCTTCAGCACCGAGGTGAGTGCAACCACCTCGCGCTTGAGTTCGGCATAGGTGAACTTCTTGACGGTACCGGTGATGGCGCTGTCATGGATCAGCGCGATCTGGTCGGCGCGTCCGCCCGCGACGTGGCGGTCGATGGCGTTGTAGCATGTGTTGCAGGTGGCGCCGGTGAACCATCGGCCATAGACGCCGGCCGTGGCATCGAACACCTTGTCATAGGGCGAATACCAGTCGATGGCGCCGGCCGCGTCCGCCCAGAATTGTTCCGGGTCGCGTTTCCAGCCGTCATAAACCTCGTGATAGCGTGAAGCCATCCGGTTCCTCCCAGGAATGATTTTCTGCCCTCCAGATAGCGCGCTCTAACCTTGGCCGCAAATGCACGCCATTGTGCTGCAAATGCACGCCATTGTGCTAATGACATTGAGCTGGGCACTTGGGGGCAAGCTGCTATGAAATTGCGATACGGGATTGGCGCAGCGGTGTTTGCCGGGCGATCCTTGCTTCCGTCCTTCCTGGGTGTCGTGCTCGCGATCTCCACCGGAACCGCTCAGGCAGGCGATGCGGCGGCACGACGTATCCTCGGCTTTTCGCCCGACGGTGCTTATTTCGCCTTCGAGCAATATGGAACGCTCGACGCCGGCGCCTCGGACTCCGGCTGGTCGGAGATCGACATCATCGACACGCGCACCGATGAATTCGTCGGCGGCAAGCCGATCCTCGTCGTCGACGAGTCAGAGGAGGCGATTTTGACCCTGGAGCAGGCGAGGGCGCAGGCCGCCGCACAGGCCGCGCCCGTTCTTGCCAGATATGCCATCGCATCGCAGGGCGAGCAGACAGCTTCCGACAAGTTCACCTTTCCGGGCGAAATGGTTGCCTACAACGACATTCCCCGCCTCGAACAGGTGTCGCAGAAATGGCTTTCGCCGCTCTATGACGAAACGGGCATTTCGATCGTCCAGCTTGACGAGATCCTGGCGGCCAGCGCGAGCGATTGTTCGGCGAGTTTCGCTGCGACGCAGCAAGGCGACCAGGCACTTCAAGGTGAAAGGGCGGGCAAGGCGCTCGGCTTCCGGCTGACGCTGCAAGGGCAGGACGGCAAGCCGTTCAAGATCCTGCACGAGGACAAGTCCGTGCCGGGCTCAAGAAACTGCCCGACCTCCTACAGCCTGTCGGAATCCTATAAATTCACCCCGGCCGGCAAGCCGGCGGTGATCGTCGTGCTGGTGCAGCGTTTCAGCCAGGGTTTCGAAGGGCGCGATCGCCGCTTCCTTGCCGTGACCGGGCAGCCGCGCTGACACGACCACGGCCCAAAGTTGCCCTGTCGATGACTATTGATTGTTCTAGATCGGCAAGGCCACAAGCATGAGGCCAATGCCGCCAGCGATCAAAATAGCTGTCGCCAGCGCTTTTCTGTGACGTTCGAAGCTCGTCGGAGCCCGCTCCCAATTGTAACGCATACGCTATCTCCCCAAGACCCAGGCAGGTTTTACCTTACTCTAGGGAAGAAAAGCAACGGCCGAGCGGTCGGTTCCCTTGCTTGTCGCCTCGCGCTGGCGACTATTTCTGGGGCGATTCCGGCCGGGAACAGGCTGCGGATGCGATTTTGCGACCGGGAGGATTTGTCAAAAGGCAAACAGCGCGTGCCGCCCGCCGGCGGGGAGTTCGAGGTCGACAAGGGGACGCTCGATCAGGACATGGCGGCACTGGCCACGGAGATACGCGCTGATGGCCGACGGTCCGCTCCTGCACGCTTTGTTTCGCTGTCATCTTTGGACAGCGCAAAGGGCCGTCAGGGACTTTGCTAGCAAATTGTCGGCGTCGACAGCCGGCGCTTCCGGATCGGCGTAGCGCAGCAGCAGCTGTTCTTCGGCAGGTGTAAGGGGCGGCAGCATCAACCCGGACAATGTTGCGGATCAAAGGGAGAAGATGGTCGCAGAAAAGCATGGCGGAAGCCAGGGCTACATGCCCCAGCGTAGCGCCGCCGTGTGTACAGGCGCGTCCCAGAATGCGGTCGTCTCGTCGTCGAGTATGGTGAGTGTGATCGAGCAGCCGGCCATGTCGAGCGAGGTGACGTAGGAGCCGACCAGCGAGCGGGTCACCGTCACGCCATGCGTCTCGAAAATCGCCCGCGCGCTGTTGTACATCAGATAGAGTTCCATCAGCGGCGTGCCGCCGAAGCCGTTGACGAACAGCAGCGCCGGGCCTTTCGCCCTGTCGCCGAGATCGCCCAGGATCGCGGCACAAATCTCCTGCGCGATAGCATCGGCGCTTTTCAACGTGTCGCGCCGGCGGCCGGGCTCGCCATGGATGCCGACGCCAAATTCCATCTCACCGTCGCCGATGTCGAAAGTCGGCTTGCCCGCCGCCGGCACCGTGCAACTGGTCAGCGCCACGCCCATCGAGCGGGTGGCGGCGTTGACGCGGTCGCCCAGCGCCTTCAGTGGCGCCAGCGCCAGGCCATGCTCGGCTGCCGCGCCGACGATTTTTTCCACCACCAGCGTGCCGGCGACGCCGCGCCGGCCCGTCGTATGAGAAGAATTCTCGACGGCGACATCGTCATTGGTCACGATCTGCTGGATGCCTTCCGACATCTCGGCCGCCATGTCGAAATTCATCACGTCGCCCTCATAGTTCTTGACGATGAACAGGCAGCCGGCGCCGGTGTCGACGGCTTCCCCCGCTGCCAGCATCTGGTCCGGTGTCGGCGAGGTGAACACCTGGCCGGGGCAGGCGGCGTCCAGCATGCCGTGACCGACAAAGCCGCCATGCAGCGGCTCGTGACCGGAGCCGCCGCCGGAGATCAGCGCCACCTTGCCCGACCGCAAGGTCTTGCGGCGGATGAATTTGTGCTCGTCGCCAAGCACCAGGATGTCGGCATGGGCGGCCACGAACCCGTCAAGGCTTTCGGTCAGCACCGTGTCCACCGAATTCATGAATTTCTTCACGGCCGTCTCCTCCCGAAATAGGCCAGATAGAAACGATCAGCCACCCTTGCCGGTGATGCTGGTGATCTTCTGGATGAAGTCGTTCACCGCCCTGTCGAGCGCTGCATTCTGCTTGTCGTCGCCGAAATCCGGCACGATCAACGAAACATGCCGCGTCTTCCGCATCCCTGCGGCGACGGACATTTTGCCGGGATGCGCCTGATGGTAGGCGGCGAGAAACTGGTCACGCTCGGCCGGACTGAAATGGCAGACGGAGAAAATAGCCGGCAAATGTTTTGACGGAATCGGGATCGAATAGGTGGGGCTGGAAATCTGCGTGACGAAACTGCGATGTTTGCCGAGCGCGTCGGCGAGGCGCTGACGCATACCGGACGGGCGCTGGTCGATGACGTGCGACAGGATCGTCTTGTAGGCGCGGATCGCCTCTTCGGAACCGGGTTCGGGTGTCCTGTCGACCATGCCAGCCGCGCCTAGACCGAAATATCAGCTATGGCCGCCTTGGCCATGGCGAGTTGCGCCGGAGCGACGGAAAGGTCGCGCAGGCCGGCTTCGAGCAGTGACGGGATCGAGGCGGGATCGCCGCCGGCATCGCCGCACAGGCTGACCGGGATTTCTTCACGCAGGCCAAACGCGGAGACGGCAGCGATCAGCCGCAGCACAGCCGGATGACGGACGGAATTGAGATGTGCCACGGCGGCGTTGTCGCGGGCCGCCGCCATGACGTATTGGGTGAGATCGTTGGAGCCGATCGAGAAGAAGGCGGCTTCGGTAAAGGCTTCCGGCACGATCGCGACGGAAGGCACCTCGACCATGATGCCGAGTGGAGGCATCTTGTGTGCGACGCCGCGAGCGGCAAGTGCAGTCTGTTCTTCGGCGAACATCGCCGCTGCCTGCCGGTATTCCTCTACAATGGCGATCATCGGGAACATCACTTTCAGGCTGCCGTGCACGGCGGCGCGCAACAGCGCCCGGATCTGTACACGAAACACCTCCGGTCTTGCCAGCGACAGCCTGATGCCGCGCAGGCCGAGGAAAGGGTTGCTCTCCTCGACGGTGAAGCCCGGAACCGGCTTGTCGCCCCCGGCATCGACAGTACGGATCGTCACCGGCTTTTCGCCGGCCCACTCCAGCACCTTGCGGTAGGCGCGATATTGCGTCTCCTCATCCGGAAGCGTCTTGCCGAACAGGAATTCGGTGCGCATCAGGCCGACACCGTCGCAAGTGACGATATCGATGCTGTCGACTTCGGACGGGTCGGTGATGTTGACCTGCACGCGAACGGGCGTGCCGGCCTTGGTGACTGCCGGCCGCGCCAGGAAAGTCCCGGCTTGGTCCCGGCGTGCTGAGAACGACGACGACGATTGGCGAAAGGCAGCTATTTCAGCCTTGGAGGGCGACAGCACGATGCTGCCATGTTCGGCGTCGAGCAAGGCGATGCCGGCAAGATTGGCCGGTGAGCTGCCAAGACCCACAACCATAGGCACGCCGCGCGAACGCGCCAGCATGGCGACGTGGCTGGCGGTGCTGCCTGCCCTCAGCGCGATGCCGCCGCCGCTGCTCCAGTCGGTTTCGAGAAAACGCGTCGGTGCGATGTCTTCACCATAGAGGATGGCGCCGGCTGGCACCTTGACGTTATCATCCTCGGTCAGCGCCCGCAGCACCTGGTCCCTGATGTCGCGTATGTCGGCGGCACGTGCGCGGAAATAGTCCTGGTCGGAAGCATCGTAGCCGGCGATTTCGGTGTCGAGCGCCTGCCGCCAGGCTTGATCAGCCGGCTGGCCGGCGCAGATAGCGGCAAAGGCCGGGCTGCTCAGCGCATCATCTTCCAGCATGGCGATCTGGAATTCGAGCATGTCGGCCGCAGCGCTCTCAGCTGCCTCGATCAATGCGGTGAGACGAGCCGCCGCAATGGCGATTGCAGTCTCAAGCGCGGCCCTCTCGTCGTCGGCTGTATCTTTGCCGACATACGATACGATAGTCTGGTCGAGATCGAACAGCGGCCCTTCGGCATAGCCGGCCGAGGCCGAAATGCCTTGCAGCCTAAGCGGTTCGGACATGGTCCGTGCCTTCGTCGAAATCGCGGCGCACCAGCTCGACCAGCGCGTCAACGGCATCATCGGCGCCGTCGCCACTGGCCCTGATATGCAGCACCGTACCCTTCGGCGCCTTGGTCGCCATTACCTTAACGATGCTCTTGGCGTCGAACCATGGCCCGTTGGCGGCCAGCGCTATTTCCACCTCTGCGGCAAAAGTCTTGGCCAGCTTGGTGAACTTCACCGAAGGGCGCGCGTGCAGGCCCACCTCGTGGGTGATCACAACGGTCGCTTCGGCGGATGCGGACATGTCTTCAAGCTTCCCGTTCACGACGGCGACAATTCATGCGCCGTCGCCACCACTTCTTTCAGCGAGGCGCCGCCGGAAGATTCGGTCGCCGCCATCACCGCGCCTTCGACGATCGGAGCATTGCACACGATGATCTTTTGCGACCGTGGCTCGCCGATCATCTCCACCGCCATTTCACTGTTGGTCTCAGCGCCGCCGAGATCGACCAGGATGGCGACGCCGGCTTCCGACCAGGCCTTGTCGATAGCTCCCATGATCGCCTCGACATTGGTGCCGAGCCCCCCATGGCCGTTTCCGCCGCACCATGCAAGCGGCACTTCGTCACCCACCATCTGCCGCACCATGTCGGCCGTGCCCTCGGCAATGAGCGGCGAATGCGAGACGATGACGATACCGACATTGCTCATGCGCTTTTTCCGATGGTTTGCGCCACAGTGCGCACCAGCAGCGCGGTTGAGCGCGCGCCGGGATCCATGTGGCCGATCGAGCGGTCGCCGAGGAACGAGGCGCGGCCGCGCAAGGCCTTCATCGGCATGGTCGCATCGGCCGCAGCGTCGGCGATATTGGCGATTTCCGGCGCCGTCTTTCCCCGCAGCAATGCGTCATGCACCGGCTGCAGCACGTCGAGCATTGTCTTCTGCCCGACCTGCGATTTGCCACGCGCGGCCACCGCTTCGATGGCCTTGCCGAAAGCCGCCGTCAGATCGGCGCGATCGGGCTCCGTCGAAATCTCCTTGCCGAGCGCCATGAACAAGGTGCCGAACAGCGGACCGGAGGCGCCACCGATCGTCATCACCAGCTTGGTGCCGATCGCCTTCAGCGCCTCGGGCAGCGATTTGGCGGCAAACGCCTCGGCATCGGCCCGCACAGCCTCGAAGCCTCGCTTCATGTTCAGCCCATGGTCACCGTCGCCGATCGCCTGGTCGAGCGCCGTCAACTCTTCGGCATGCGCGCCAATCGTATCCGCTGCGGCCGCGATCAGCTCGGCAAGGTTGAACGCCGCCATGTCACCTGCGTTCCCGGTTTCCATCTTGCCGGCAGTATCGAAAGAACGCTCATTCGACAACTGAAGCATGTTTCAGGCCGCTTCATGCAGCGCGGCGGCGGCCGCGAAGACTTCAGCCATCGCATAGGCGCCGGGGTCGACCACGCCTTGCAGCTTGCTGCCGACATAGGCAGACCGACCGGCCTTCGCCCTGTCCATGGCGGCCGTAGCCTCGGCACCGAGTCGTGCCGCTGTTACCGCTTCGTCAAGACCACTGGCGGCGAGCGCTTTCAGCGCTGGTTCCAAGGCATCGACCATCGTGCGATCCCCCATCTTGGCGCCGCCATAAAACGTCATCCGTTCGAGGCCGGCAAGCAGCGCCTTGGCTAGGTTCGCGCCGCCGTCCTGAGCCTGCGCCGCCGCGGTGAAGAAGATCGACAGCAGCACGCCGCTGGAGCCGCCCATGGACGCGCTCAGAGTGTCGCCTATTGCGCCAAGGGTCGCCGCAGGTTCGGCAAGCGGCAGCGTATCAAGCCGCTCCAGCACACTGCGCGCACCGGTCGCCACCGTCGAGCCGGTGTCGCCGTCGCCTGCCTTGGCGTCCAGTCCGTTCAAGGTAGCTTCGAGCGCGATCAGCCTTTCGCAGATGGCGACGACAAGGCGCCTGGTGCGTGCATCCTGGCTGGGCTTGCGTGTCGCGCTCTGTCCGGCCGCTCTCGCCATCGGCACGACGGCAGGCTGCACAACAGGCTTCGCCGGCATCCAGGCCTGTGGTCCGACCGGCGCCAGCCAGGCTGTCTCGCGCGCTGCGTCGAGCCGGATTAGCGACAGCGAGAAGCCGTTCAGGTTGCGCGCGGTCATAAGCGGGCCGGGGCCGATCGTCAGCTTGATGGTTCTGCGCAGCGGCGAGGCCAGCACCGCGTTGGCGATAACAGACATTTCGAGCGGTGGCACGGAGCCAAGATTGTTGATCAGCAAGGCGTAGGTGGCCTGGGGATCGAGCCGCACCGCAAGACGCTCACCCATGATCGCGACCAGCCTGTCGGCGCTTTGCACGGCAATCCGCTCCACACCCGGCTCGCCATGGATGCCGAGGCCGAGCTCGCCGTCATTTTCACCGAACCTGTCCTCGTGCGGCTGGCCGGGGATCGAACACGACGAAAGCGACATGCCGAGCGAAACGATGTCCTTCGCCGCCGCGCGAGCGACTGCCGCAACGGAGGCCAGGTCATGACCGGCTTCCGACAGATGGCCAGCGATCTTGTGCACGAACAAGGTGCCGGCAACGCCGCGCGGCTGGGTGATGTCAGGCAAAGCGATGTCGTCGGCGACGATCACCATCTCGACGCGAAACCCTTCGGCGCGCGCCTTCTCGGCCGCCAGGCCGAAATTGAGACGGTCGCCGGTATAGTTCTTGACGATCAGCAGGCAGCCTGCCGGACCGGTGACCGCGCGGATGGCCGCCAGCACCGCCTCGACGCTCGGTGAGGCAAAGATCTCACCCGAGACCGCCGCCGTCAGCATGCCCTTGCCGACAAAGCCGGCATGCGAGGGTTCGTGCCCGGCGCCGCCGCCAGAGACGATGCTGACTTTCGTCCTGTCCCAGTCGGCACGCAGGACGACCTTGATCTCGGGATAGCCGTCGAGACGTGCGAGATCGCCTGATCCAATGGTCCGCAACAGGCCGTCCAGCGCCTCGGTGACGATCGTTTCCCTGCGGTTGAAAAAGTGCTTCATCGAATTCGTCCCGTATTAGCAAAGTCAAAAACCGGCGCTAAGCCGCTGGCAGGCAACACCGAAAACCGTTTCACATAAGCCTTTGTCCGTCGGCGCCAAAATACAGCGGCGACCGGTAGCGGATCACCACTTTGTCGCCTTGCGCCAGATCCGTGTCGGGATCGGTCAACGTTACCAGCTTCTTCGGCCCCACCGTCACATGCAGGTGGTTCTGGTCGCCGAGATGCTCGACCCAGTCGACCACGCCGTCGGCATGGCCATTGGTTGCCTTTTCGATCGTCAGATGTTCGGTGCGCGCGCCGATCGTCTTGGTTCCGGTCGGTGCGCCGCTGTCAGGCAGCAGCCCGGTCGGCAGAAGATTGATCGCCGGCTGGCCGAGTCTTGCCGCGACATGCAGGTTAGCCGGCTCAGAGTAGATCGTCCGCGGAGAACCGATCTGCACCAGATCGCCGTCGGCAAGGATGCCGATGCGATCGGCCATGGTCATCGCCTCGATCTGGTCATGCGTGACGTAGAGCATGGTGGCGCCAAGCTCGGTCTGGATGCGCTTGAGCTCAAGCCTGAGGTCCCCGCGCAGCTTGGCGTCGAGCGACGACAGCGGCTCGTCCATCAGATAGATCGAGGGCTTGCGCACCAGTGCGCGGCCGATGGCGACGCGCTGCATTTCGCCGCCCGAAAGCTTGGTCGAACGGTTGGCGAGCTTGTGATGGATGCGCACCATCTTCGCCACCTCCTCGACCCGCCGGCGGATCTGGTCCTCCGGCATCTTTCGCGCCGGCGAGCGCAGCGGGAAGGCGAGGTTGTCGAACACCGACAGATGCGGATAGAGCGAATATTGCTGGAAGACGAAGGCGGTGTCGCGCTCGGCCGGCGACAGTGTCGTGGCGTTGTGTCCGCCGATTTCGATCGTGCCGGAATCCGGCCGTTCCAACCCGGCGATCAGCCGCAGCGTCGTCGTCTTGCCAGCCCCGGTCGGCCCGAGCAGCACGACGAATTCACCATCTGATATATGCAGGTCGAGGCCGTTGACGGCGGCATGATCGCCAAAACTCTTGGTCACGTTCCTGATGTGCACGTCAGCCATGACGGGCCCTCCGCTCAGAGGCCACATCGTGGACCGCGGTTCTCACCGCGCGGCCGGATCCTTTCTCGAACAGCGACAGCCGCGCGCTGCTCAGCGTCAGGCCGACATGATCGCCGGTGGAGAGGCGGATTTCGGCCGGCACGCGTGCCTTGATGATGCCGTCCGCCGTCTCCACCGCGACGATCTGCGTTGTGCCGAGATATTCGGTGCCGTAAATGGCGCCGCGCAACTTGGAGGCATCGTCGAAGCGGATGTGTTCGGGCCTGATACCGAGCGCCATGTCGCTAGGTGCGATATCTTCGCGCACCTCAGGCACCGCGACCTTGGCGCCCTGCACGACGATCTCCTTCGCGCCCTTGGCGAGCCCGCCGCCAAATCCCAAAAAGTTCATCGGCGGCGAGCCGATGAAGTCGGCGACGAACATGGTCGCCGGGCGGTCGTAGATTTCGCGTGGGCTTCCGAACTGTTCGATGACGCCATGGTTCATCACGGCGATCTTGTCGGCCATCGACATCGCCTCCATCTGGTCGTGGGTGACATAGACCGTGGTGGCGTGGATGCGGTTGTGCAGTTCGCGCAGTTCATGGACCATCAAATCGCGGAATTCAGTATCAAGGGTCCCCAGCGGCTCATCCATCAGGAAGCACTTTGGCCGCCGCACGATGGCGCGGCCAAGCGCCACGCGCTGACGGTCGCCGCCGGCAAGGCCGGAGACGGATTTGTTGAGCAGATGGTCGATGCGCAGCAGTTTTGCCGTCTCCTCGACCCGCGTGCGGATTTCGGCCGACGGCATGCCTTGCGCCAGGAGCGGGAAGCCGATGTTCTTGCGCACGTTCATATGCGGATAGAGCGCGAACAGCTGGAAGACGAAGGCGATGTCACGCTCGCGGGCCCGCAGCATGGTGACGTCGTCGCCGCCAAGCAGTATCTGGCCGCCCGTCGGCAGCTCAAGTCCGGCGATCATGCGCAAGGTCGTCGTCTTGCCGCAGCCCGACGGCCCGAGCATGACGAAGAACTCGCCATCCTCGACGACGAAGTTGGAATCCTGCACGGCGACGAAATCGCCGAAGGCCTTTCTCAGGTGCTGGACGCGAATTTCGGCCATGATTATTCCGGAAATTTCGAGACGACGATGAACATTACGGTGCCGGCGAGCATGGTGATGAAGGAGTAGGTGTAGAGCGACAGCGCGAAGGGCTGGAACAGCATCAGGAAGCCGATGGCGATCAACGCCGTCGCGATGTTCTCCATCAGCCCGCGCCTGGCCCAGCGAGGCCATGATGATTTCCTGGAGATGGCGGCGCGCGTCATACGTAGCCTTCCTTTTCCACGTCCAAAGGGAGAGATGGCTGCCAGGTGGTTCCCCCACTCCGTCGCTGCTTCGCAGCGCCACCTCTCCCCCCTCCGGAGGGAGAGGAAGGGAGCCTGGCTGAATTAGGTTCGCGCCCTTCCTCTACCCCGTCGATCGGGGGAGAGGTGTCGGGGGGAGCCGGCCGGGCGGGGGGGGGGCCCGGGGGGGGGGCGCGCGATACATGTGCCCCCGGGCCGATCGCG